>JAWLET010000085.1:0-9785 GCA_041685955.1 Desulfobacteraceae bacterium
GATCCGGCGGTCAAAGGTCCGGCAGGTGCCCGACATCTCCGCCGTGGAGGAGATGACATTGAAGGCGGTTCCGGCATGAAACTCTCCGACGGTCACCACACCCGGCGACAGGGGGTCCAGTTGACGGCTCACCATGCGCTGAAGGGCGCCCACCACCTGCACCCCGGTATCCAGGGCGTCCACGCATTCATGGGGCATGGCCGCGTGTCCCCCCTTACCCGTGATGGTGAGATCAAACCGGTTCATGGCCGCCATAAAGGGGCCGGCCCTGACCCCTACGGCCCCTGCAGGAATTCCCGGCCAGAGATGGCACCCCAGGGCGTAATCCACCTCGGGGTCTTCCATCACCCCGGCCTCGATCATGGGCTTGGCGCCCCCCGGGCCTTCTTCGGCAGGCTGAAACACGAACTTGACACTCCCTTTCAGTCTTTCCCTGAGCCGGCTCAGGACCATGGCGGCGCCCAGCACCATGGCCATATGCCCGTCATGGCCGCAGGCGTGCATGGCGCCTTCATGGGTGGAGGCAAAGGGGAGCCCGGTTTCTTCACGGACCAAAAGCGCGTCCATATCCGCACGAATGAGCAGGCCGGGTCCGGGAACCCCGGTCTCGAGAAGCCCCACCACCCCGTGCTGAGCCATGCCCGTGGAGACCGAGAGCCCCTGTTCCCTCAAACAGCGCGCCACATAGGCGGAGGTCTGCTTTTCTTCATAAGCGGTCTCCGGAATGCGATGCAGTTCCCGCCGAATCCGGATGATCTGTTCCCTATGCGCATGCACTCGCTCTTTCAAATCCATAATAAAACCCCACACGCCACCTGACTTGTATTAACCTTTCTTGTTTTCTTCTCATTTTCCATCTTTTCGCCTCCATTCCATTGTGCAAACGCTACGAAAAGCACCCCAATCCGGTCAGAAAAAGTTCCGACTGTGAGCATGAACATGGTCTCCGACGCGGATCATGCGGTCCATCTCCCCGGGGCTGAGCGGACCCAGTTCCAGGATCCTGAGGGCCTCATCCATCTAACGGATATCCTTTGGCCCGATCCAGCATTCGCTGGGAGGGCGTCTTATTGTATCAGCCTAAGAGCAGGACATCCGCATGGTCCCGGCCCAGGGGTTGTTTTCCCTCGAAGGTCATGAGGTTTCCCTCCACATAAACCCCTTATCCGTTTTTGAGATCAATCACCGGAGACCCATGAAAGGCGTCAATATCCTCCACCTCGACGACATTGTCCTTAACCGAGATAATCCGGCACCGACTCACACCGATGAGGTTGGGACGGACCGGGGAATGGGTGGCAAAAACCCCTCTCAAGGGATTTTTGGGGTTTCCCCTGGGATGCACCCGAAGCGTGGCGCGTTTTTTGGGGGTATCATTCCGGTCAAACCAGTACAGCACCGTGACAAAAGAAAATCGTTCCAGACCCAGCAGACCGGGCGTGTATTTTTCATCCAGCACAATAAAGGTCCGGCCCTCTTCCTTTACCACTTTTCCGATGGGGTATATGTTCAATGTCTGCGACCTGTCCGCTTCGGCGTGGCCGAAGGGTGTTGGGGTGAAAAAAAATATACCCATTAAGCCAAAGATAATCCATCCAAACCGTATTCTCTTATGCATAATATTATCACCTGGTTTCCATCCATAAATGGCCCTTTTCCGAGCGGTTCAAGGTAAACTCATTTTCCTCCATCGCATTTGCGGTTGCCTTGTCCGAAGGGGATCGCAGGCTAGCCCATTTAGAGCTTATTATAAAGAATTTAGATTAATTTATTCCGGATGTCAAAATGCATTCCCTCAACCCTCAACGGAAAGAGGGAGCGGTATGTTCCCTTGAATAAAACAGTGGATAGGGGTATAAACAAAATGGTATAAGTAAACGTGGAAGACAACTTATTGCTGATGAATGAGATATACACGAATGTTTCACAGAATTTATACCCCGAGACGCTACAGGAGGCATATTAATCATGAGTAAGGGAAAGGAAGGCACCATTTTTTATTTTGATCAAAAGGGGCCTGCGAACACCAAGAAGACCCTTGAGATTGCCCTTGCCCATGCAGGGGAGGCACACATCAAAACCATTGTGGTGGCCTCTTCCACGGGACAAACGGCGCTCAAACTGCATCGGATGGCGGCGGGTTCCGTGGGTGTGGTCTGTGTGACCTATAATGTGGGCAGCCGGTTTCGATCCGAAGTGGAACAGTTCAATGAAAACCATGATTCACTGCTCCAAAAAGGTATTCCCATCGTGCGTGGGCTTCATGCCCTGAGCGGTCCGGAAAAGGCCTTTTCAGAGCAGTACAACACCCCGTTTTTGCCGCTCAATATTGTGGCCGACACCCTCCGCATGTTCTCCCAGGGCGTAAAGGTCTGCGTGGAGATCGCCATCATGGCTGCAGAACATGGATTTGTCAGCCCGGATCAAACCGTGGTGGCGGTGGGGGGCACCGGGCATGGTGCGGATACCGCCCTGGTCATGAAACCGGTCTTTGCCGCCAATATGTTCCAGGTTAGAATAAAGGCCCTGCTCTGTATGCCCGCTTGACCCCGCTGGTGTTTAGTCCAGAATGGGGATGTTCTTCTGACGGCACATTTCCTTGAGAATCTCGGGCCACACGGTCACGCCACTTCCCCCAGGTGGGCCTTTTTCAGAATGGACATAAAGGTCCTGGACTGGCCGATGCCGCCCCCGATGCTCAATCAGTTGATCCTGAGAAAAAGACCGTTGAGCCATAAAAGGGAGGGCCTGGATTTATAGTCTTCTCCGACTATTGGACTTTTCCGGAGGCCCCCTCCATGCCGGAGCGCAGGTCTTCATTGGTCCCTGGAATAACCATCTCGAAAATGGATTCAACAACTGAATAGTCATAGTATCCGAGACGGGCGAGCGGTTTTATGCTGAGAATATCCAGCTTTCCATCCGGCAGGATAAATTCGTCCTTGATATGGATGCCCAAGCAACCCATGATCATTCGTCCGGGTGTCGTAAAACATAAACGTCTTTTTCCTTTCTCCGTATGCTGGAAGATGAATTGCCCTCTGTTATTCACTATACGCTTCAATTCTTGGGTGTATAAATTCCACGTATTTCTTTGCCGGCAATCCCTTTTTTTCAGTATTTTTGGCATACTCATGCAGAACAGGCTTCACCGCCTCGGCCCATGTGGCGTTTGATTCTGGTCACCAGAGCGTGATCAGGCCTTCAGACCGAGGTTGCGACTGATGATCAACTTCATGATTTCGCTGGTCCCGGCAAAAATGGAGAGGCCTCTGACATCGCGGTATATACGACAGATACGGTATTCCTCCATGTACCCGTATCCCCCATGTATTTGAATGGCCTGATAGGCCACTCGATTTACCATTTCGCCCAGCCAATACTTGGCCATGGAAATTGAAGAACCCTGTAGCCCCGACAGGTCGGGATCTACGCTTCGCTCCAATTCGCTCCAACAAGCAGCGGGGAATGCGCTCGCTGAGCATTTTCAGCGGTTTTTGCCCTGGCCTTTGCCTTGTCCGTGCCCGGGACCTTTGCCCCGGCCCTTGCCTTGACCTCTGCCCTGACCCCGAGTGCCCAGCCTTTCCTTTTCTTCAGGGCTAAGCGCCTCTTCGGCCGCCTCTCTGGTATCAAACGGTCCTTTCAGCACGGTACCGCCACTTTGAGGTTCATGATCCGTGATGATAATGATCCCGGAACGGCTCTCGGTTACGTAATACCCTGCCCACACGGGCTTCATGCTGAAGCCCATAACCGCCGCCACCACGACCATCATGATTATGAATCGCAATTGCTTCCACATTTTTGGACCTCCTTTCAGTTTCAGATGCAGTATCTATTTACGTTTTTGATCCATATTCTCGCCCGGTCCCTTGTAAAAGACCTTGAGGGAGACTTTGTTTGACATTTTTTAACAAACTTAAATGCAAATCACATAGGTTTAATTGTCGTTTGGGTTTTCCTTGACCACGGGCCTTGCCTTTTATACATTCGGGCATAGCCTGGAAGCGAGGAAATCACAGATGACCGTTACCTTGAATCATCGGCAAACAATGAGCCGCGGCCGCGTATTTGATCTGGTGCGGGACAGCATCACCCTTCAAAACGGTGCGCACACCGACATGGACGTCATCCGCCATCCGGGTGCGGCAGCCATCGTGGCCTTTCCTGAGCCTGGACAGCTGCTGCTGGTCCGGCAATACCGCTATCCCCTGGACGCCTGTATCTGGGAGATTCCTGCAGGCACCCTGAACCCGGACGAAGCGCCGCTGGCCTGCGCCCGGCGTGAGCTGGAAGAGGAAACCGGTTATTGCGCAGGCACATGGGAGACTTTAGGATCCATCACTCCGGTCCCCGCCTATTCGGACGAACGCATACACCTGTTTGTGGCCACAGAGCTCAAGACCGGCCGACAGCAGCTTGATGCCGACGAAATCCTGAACGCGCGTTCTGTGCCATGGAACAAGGTCATGGAAATGATTCCCCACGGAGAGATTCAGGACGCCAAAACCATCTCGGCGCTGTTCCTGGCAAAACTCTGGCTGATGGACGCACCCCAGACTCTCAGTCCTTCTCCAGGATGAGCACGTCTATTTTTCCCTCAAGGGAATCTTTGAACGTCCGGGCATCCTGCTTATCTCCCACAATGGCGCCGTAATGCATGGGAATGGCCAGTTTGGGATTTATGGCCAGGGCCGCCTTGACCGCCTCGTCCGCAGTCATCACATAAGTCCCTGAAACCGGGAGGAGCGCGATGTCCACTTCCAGGTCCTTCATCTCCGGAATAAAGTCCGTATCCCCGGCGTGATAAATCCTTACGCCGTCCATGTTCACCACAAACCCCAGCCAGGCGTTTTTCCTGGGATGAAAGTCCTTATTGGTGTTATAGGACGCCACTGCATGTATGTGCACCCCCTTCACTTCCAGGGTGTCGCCGGGTTTCATCACCCGAACGTCTCCGCTCAATTTCCCCTTACACTGGGCTTCGGTAACAATGACCGTGTCCGGGCCCTGCACTTTGGCCACATCCTCAGGAGAGCAATGATCAAAGTGTTCATGGGTGATACAAATGATATCCGCCCGGGACCCTCCGTCGATCTGGTAGGGGTCGAAATAGAGCTTCTGGGTCCCGTCGATCAGAAACCCGTCGTGTCCCAACCACGATATCCTGTCCTGCGCAAATGATTTCACCATTTCTTTGGCCTCCTTTTATACACTGGATTAAAAAGAGCTAATGAGGCACCAGAATAATCCGGTGATCCACCAGAGAAAATCGCTCAATCCGTGCCCGAACCCGTTTTTCCTCCCCGAAGATATTGACCATCTTCACCTCGCCGTTTTCATTTTCCAGAGTGTCCACCCCCTCAAAAAGGAGTTCCTCCTTCCCGTCCTTTACCATATAAGCAGTCGATTGACACATGCTACATCATCTCCTTTAATATACCGATAACCTGGTTGACCAAATGGGGTAAAGGCTCGCCCGATACACCCACCAGGGTCACCTTTTCCTGGGTCAGAGGGATCAGAACTTTTCCGGCCGGACTGGAACTGACGGCTTGTGCCACTTTCGGGGTCACCTCTCCCATCATAGCATCCGCCATGAGGATGGCAAGCGGTCCGATAATGAGGTCCACGCGTTTTGAGGAGACAGCGATGGCGTTCTCACCGGTGCCTCCCTTGTTTGCCCCCGCTTTCATCATATTGGACGTGGCTATGGAATTGGTTCCCAGGGCCAGGATCTCCAGTTCCGGACCAATGGCGCCCCTCAGACCTTTGATCACTGCGGCCCCGATGCCTCCCCCCTGCCCATCCAGAATCATTACCTTCACGAACTTGCTCCTTCCTCTTTTCACACAAAAAAGTATTGCATCTGCAGACCACTCGCACTATTGTCGATCAAAATTATCACAGGACACTTTCCGTTGTAAAGCACCCGCTTAGGGAAACAGGGCCTTTTATGGATTATGCGTGGATACTGTTCGGTGGGGGCGCCTATCTGATCGGCGCTATTCCTTTTGGGAAGGGCATTGCCAGTGCCGTGGCCCGCATCGATATCACTCGTCAGGGAAGCGGCAATATCGGCGCCACCAATGTGGCCAGGGAACTGGGTATGAAGTGGGGGATCGTTACCCTTATCCTGGACGTGCTCAAAGGGCTGGTACCGCTTCTGTTTCTTATGCATTGGGCCCCCTCCCCTGTGAATAGCGCCCAGGAGACCGGCCTTGCACTTGTGGGTCTGTGCGCCCTGCTGGGCCACCAGTTCTCGCCCTTCATGAAATTCAAGGGAGGCAAGGGTGTGGCCACGGCATTGGGGGTGTATCTCGCCATCTCTCCGGTGGCCTGCCTGGGCGGACTGGTGGTATTTGTCCTGAGTGTAGCCAAGTGGGATTATATATCCCTGGGCTCCATGCTCTCAGCATTAACCGTGCCCCTGGTGATTCTCTTGATGGGCCACCCCCCCGGGGTTGTCATGGCCGCTTTCTGCATGGCCGTACTTATCTGCATCAAGCACAGGGAGAATATTCAGCGCCTGATCAACGGCGAGGAGCGCAAATGGAAACATGGCGATGATCAGCCCAGACGCTCCAGCAGTCGCTCCAACTCCTCGTCACTGTAGTAATGAATCACGATCCGGCCCTGCTTGCCCCGTCTTTTGATTTCCACCTTGGTACCGAGGGACCGCTTGAGATTGTCCGCGAGTGAGGCCATGTAGGGGTCGGGCTCTCCCCCTTTTCCTCCCGGTGCGGCAGACTTTTCTCCCTTTTTCGCCAGGGCCTCAGCCTGTCGTACCGATAACCCCTTTTGAACGATCACCTTCCTGAGTCTCCGCTGGTCCCCAGGGTTCTTAAGGCCGGCCAGGAGCCGGGCATGACCCATGCTCAGGCGGTCCTCGATAACATCCTCCTGAATATCGCGCGGCAGCCTCAGCAGCCGCAGAGCGTTGGTTATGGAAGATCGGTCCTTGCCCAGCCTTTTGGCCAGGGCTTCCTGGGTAATCCCGGTCTGCTCCAGCAATCTCCCGTAGGCGGAGGCCTCTTCAATGGGATTGAGATCCTGGCGGTGGATATTCTCGATCAGGGCCAGTTCCAGGGACTGGATGGAACTGGCCTCCCGCACCACCACCGGGACCCGTGGCAGACCCGCCTTTTGTGCCGCGCGCCATCGCCTTTCCCCGGCGATAAGCTGATATCCGGTATCGGTCTTGCTGACCAGCAGCGGGGTAATGATTCCCTTTTCCTGTACCGATGCCACCAGCTCTTCCAACGCCTTAGAAGAGAATACCTGCCGAGGCTGATGCGGATTAGGTTCTATGGCCTCCAGGGGGCATTGGAAAAACTGCTCCTGAGGCACATCCAGGGTAGCGGCATCGGGAATCAGTGCGGACAGCCCTTTGCCCAGGGCCTTTCGTTTTGCCATTCTAAACGTCTCCCCTTTCCATCAATTCTCTTGCCAGGGCCAGATAACTCTGGGCCCCCTTGGAGCGTATATCATACAGAAGGATGGGCTTCCCATAGCTGGGAGCCTCACTGAGCCGCACGTTGCGGGGGATCACGGTCTTAAACACCCGTTCCTTGAAAAGGGTCCTGGCCTCATTTTCAACCTGCTGGGAAAGGTTGTTTCTGCTGTCGTACATGGTAAGCAGGATCTCGGCAAGCCGCAATGACGGATTGAGACCCTGCTTGACCGCCTTGATCGTAGTCAGGAGTTGAGACAGTCCTTCCAGGGCATAATACTCACACTGCAAGGGCACCAGAACGGCCTGGGCAGCACTGAGGGCATTGACGGTCAGAAAACCCAGAGAAGGAGGGCAATCCAAAATAATATATTGATATCTCTCCCTGAGCGGTGCAAGGGCCCTGCGAAGGCGGAACTCCTTTCCGTCAATCCCGGCCAGTTCCACCTCGGCGCCGATCAGGTCAGGCGTGGATGCGATGAGATGAAGCCGGGGAAGCGAGGTCCTGGTAATAACCTGCTGTAAGGAGGCATTCTCCATAAGGAGGTCATATACCCCGTAGCTTATTGCCGAAGGGTCCAGTCCTACACCGGTGGTGGCATTGCCCTGGGGATCGCAGTCTATGAGCAAACAGTCCTTTTCCGCTGCTGCCAGGGAGGCGGTCAGGTTTATGGCAGTGGTGGTTTTTCCCACCCCCCCCTTTTGGTTTGAAATGGTAATAATCCGTCCCATAAAGCCGTTCAGACTGTCTGCTTAAAAATTAAGGTGTCGTACCATTCAGTCTTTTAAAGTGGGGCCTTGAGGGCCTCAAAACCTTTCTGAAGCGGCCGAACCGCAAAACTTATCAAAGGGCTGACGTATTATAAGCTGGATTTCAAATGCATGTCCGGACCTGGATACCACACTCCGGGGATATTGAAAAGCCAAAACAATGTTTCACGTGAAACATTGTTTTGGCTTTTCGTATTTCCCAATCTTTTGCTTACAATCAGGCCCCGTCCTTTTCCAGTGAAAGCGTAATCAACCTATCCAGCAACGCTGAAAACGACAACCCCGCGCCACGAGCTGCCAGAGGGAAAAGGCTGGTCTCGGTCATCCCCGGTATAGTATTGGTTTCCAAAATAAAAATCTTATCATCCCGCATAATCATATCGGTCCGACTCCACACCGCACACCTCAGCAGCCTGTGTGCTTTTTTTCCATTTATTTCAACGACTTCCCTCAATCTTTCTGGAATATCCGCCGGGCAGATCTCCTGGGTCGCCCCCGGCGTATACTTCGCCTCGTAGTCAAAAAACCGATACTCCGCGCCGGGCCGGATCTCCACCAGCGGCAGCACCTCCAGCCTGTTGTTTCCCAACACACAGCATGTGATCTCCCGACCATTCACATATTCCTCCACCATTACTTCCTCTGAAAATTCAAAGGCCCGCTCCAACCCCTTTTCTATTCCCTGCCGGGTGTCTGAGATACAGATGCCGATGCTGGACCCTTCCGATACCGGTTTGATCACCACAGGACTTCCGAGACGGGCCATTAATCTATCCGCGGCTGCGTCCTCCCCTTTTCTCAATACCACCTCCTCTGCCACGTTAAGTCTTTTGGTCCTGAAGATGGCCTTTGACATTTCTTTATTGAATGCCGTAGCGCTGGATAAAACCCCGGAACCCACAAAGGGGATACCCAGAATATCCAGCATCCCCTGCATGCGTCCGTCTTCTCCCAGCTGGCCGTGCAGGAGAATGAAAGCCATATCCACCTCAGCCCGTTTCTCAATCAATGCCCTCAGATCATCTCTGGGGTCGAACCAATCCACCTCATACTTATCCCGGTCCAGGGCCTCAAAAACCGCTCTTCCGCTTTTGAGAGACACCCCCCTCTCCCGGGACCATCCTCCTGCCAGAACAGCCACCCTTAATCGATCAGACACACCCGCACCTCAAACATATCCGCCTTGTTTTCAAGCCCCAAATCATGGTTTAAAGCGCCGCCTCAGCCCTTCCTCCCATGCCTTGTTCCAAATTGCCAACCCGCCCAATTCGTAGATCCCGCAGAACTCTGAAACAGCTTTTTCACTGATGACAAATAATGGTGCAAAAAAAGTATAAATCGCAGCTATTCTCTAAAAATCGTCAAATAACCGATTTATATAATGTGCACATTTTTATCCACAACTTTTCATATAACCATAACCTATTGCTTTTCCTCTTTTTCCTGCCCATCTGAAATACCACCTTTTCTCGGGGAGTTAGCCTCTGTCGGGTCACTTTACCTGTAAACGGGGGACCTTAGCCGTTGTCGAAAAACCATTCCCCCCCTAAGTGCTCATCGG
>JAWLET010000086.1:0-9703 GCA_041685955.1 Desulfobacteraceae bacterium
GTGGAAATAATATGGACCACAAATTTAAGGGCCACGGCCATGATGGCTTCATACAGATGAAGAACCTGGGCCAGATTGATGAAGTACCCGGGCAGGAGGGTGGAGAAGAATTCCGGGAACCACAGGAACAGCCCGGTGAGTCCCATGGTGTTCATCCCCACAAAGATGGCAAGATAGTCGAATTTCTCCCAGTAGGTGAAGCGATTGAACTTGGGTTCCGGGCCCCGGGCGAAAAAATAGCGGATGTGTTGGAAGAGGTCTTTGACATCCTTGAACTTGGGAAACAGGGATTGAGGTCCGGTCAGGCTCCCCTTTAGGACCCATTTATAGTACACCAGCCACAGGATATGGATTGCCACACACCCATAGGTGATGACCGCGCACAGGCGGTGCAGGTAGGCCAGGTGGCCGGCCCCGCCCACAAGCCAGGCAAAGGCCTGGGCCCACCATTGGGCACTGAATTTCAAAGAAAATCCGGTCAAGGCCAGTCCGGTAAAACCGAGCATGACCCCCAGGTGCAAAAACCGTTGAAGTACGGAAAATCGAATGAATACCTGATCTTGGGTGTGGTTGGCGCTCATGAGCCGTGTTTCCTCAATTTTTCGTGGAGTTCTCGCAACAACCAGACAAAGGTATGCCCATAGAAAAAGCAGACCACGAACAGGACCAGGATGCCCATGACGGCGGTGATGACCCGGACCAGGGCCACCCGTTCCTTCTTCTGGAGGTCCGCTTCTGTCTGGTCCTCGGGAGGGGCGTCCTCTGTAACCGGATGGATCACAAACTGGGCAAAGCTTTTCCCGGCATCCGGATGACATCGCTGGCAGGCGCCCAGGGCAACCTCTTTATCTTTTAAAGAGACGCATTCGTGTGCGCCGTGGCAGTCCGTACAATAGGCTGAATCCGGGTCTTTTAAATTAACCGCTGCCTTGCCATGGTAGTTGTCGAGATAGGTGACCAGTTGGGGCCGGTGGCAGGCGCCGCATACCGCGGTCATCCGGATTCCGGTTTCCACCCTGGAGAGGTGGGACCGGGCATAGTGTCCGGAATGGCAGTCTCCGCAGGTGGGGGCCCGACCGGTTTTGGTGAGTTGGCCCTGGCCTTTGTGTTCTTTTTCAAGGACCTTGGCATGTGCACCGAGGCGATACCGTTCATAAGAAGCCCGGTGGCAGGATTTGCATTGGCTGTAATCATAGGTTCGGGTGGCATCCGCCTTCAGAAATGTTTTCTCCTTGGGATCCGGATGGGTTTGTTCATCTCCGGTCAGGTCTTTGTGACATTCCTCACAGGGGATGGTGGCGTGAGCCGAATCCCCAAAACGGTTCATATTGATGAACCATGAGGTCTCCTCAGCAGGCAGTGCTGCTGCATATCCGTGGGGAATTTTTAAGAGAAAGGCGAAAACAGGAAGAAGCAGGAGTGTTGCCACAAGCATGATGCGGGTCAATGGGCGGCTATCCCTCATGTATTCCTCCGAATTGATGGATCATGGTCCTGAAATAGATATGCAGAAAAAGGGTGCAGTTGCGTCTCAATTCAAGGAACAGGGTCCGGGCCGTCTCCAGGGTATTGGTCCCCTGATCCAAACCCCGCTTGATGTCCCGAACAAGTGAGGTCAAATTGGAGGTCTGGGTCACGACCTCCACATCCTGTCCGGGTTTCATCCACAGCCGGTTTGCCTTTTCCAGGTATCGCAGTCTCGCCCAGACGGCTTCCAGAAATACCCTGATTTTGCCGGGATCGTAGATCTTGTCCCCGATAACCCATTGGACCGGATGCATTTCAAGTCCTGCAGCCACAATCCGTGAATTGCTGATTTCTCTTTTGATGGCTCTGATCAAATTTTCTGCCTGCTTTCCCGAAACCGCTACTTCAGCGTCAGGGTTTCCCATCGCCGTGGAGGCGTTGTCTTGGGTCCGTGTATCCCAGTACATGGCCTCTGCCAGGAGTTGGTTGGCCCGGTCAAAATGGGGATGTTCAAAGTGAGGACCATAGAGATGAAGGTGACCTGCGCCCATCTTTTCTCGAATCACGGCTGCTTTCCCCAGAACCGTATTCTCAGCAAGTGCCCGGTCCACCAGAAACAGGGTTTTGTCCGTAAAGCCCGTGTACGTGGCGAGAACAGAAGCAGGATTGGATATGGTCATGGGAGGCCCCCCGAAAAGTGGGGCCAGAAGTGTTCCGGGGTTGCCAAAAGGGGCAAACCCATTGGTCCTGACCTGGACGGTTTCTCTCACCGGATGAAAAATGAATGAACATCCATAACAGGTACAGAATTTGTCCTTGAGGCGAAGGGGCTTAGGGAGTGAGCGGCTCAGGTTGGTGATTTTGGCCGGCACGAAATTAAATAGATTGAGGAATTCCTTGGAGGAGTTGAGTGGAAGGTAGGCCCCTGCGCAGGATCCCATGTACAATCCTCCGGACTGGATGAATTGTCTAATACGCTGTGCACCTGTTTTCCCCAACCCTTTGGCGATGGCAAAGGTGTCGCCTCCGGACATGGCCAGGACATTTTTGCCCATCAATCCGTTTTCCTTCAGGGTGCTCTCGGTCAGAAAGGAAAGATCATAAAATCCCATTCGATCAAAGAGTTCCACAAACCACAGCCAGGAGTGGGACGCCCCTTCTCCGGCATATATGGCGATTTTAGGATACGTCAAAGACCTGTTTGCTCCTTTTTTAAAAGGATCAGGAGGGCTCTGGGTTCCCCGGAAAAAGGGTATGTTTTCACCCCGTAACAATCGGCTGTTCAAGGTTTTGAAACGGTCATATATGTTCATGACAGGGTGTCGACATTTCGATTTTACTTCAAAATGCGTATGATCACATGCAGCACCGGTATATAAATGCAACCGCCATAGTCAATAACGGTTTTTTGTTTCCGCTTCTGTCCCCGCTTCGGGAGCGGGGACAAACTGACCGGGTAAAAACTATTTACCGGTAATGCCGGCCACCACCTCGTCGAGTGTTTCCTGGGTCAATTCCAACTCAGTGCCCAGGCTGGCAAGGT
The DNA here is from genome assembly GCA_041685955.1 of Desulfobacteraceae bacterium. Lineage (GTDB taxonomy): Bacteria > Desulfobacterota > DSM-4660 > Desulfatiglandales > Desulfatiglandaceae > JAIPDZ01. Next base: position 3,011 of record JAWLET010000086.1, read on the forward strand.
CCAGCAGCTTTGCTTCGGTCAGTTCAGATGACAGCAGGGCAAACAGGGGATGAATGCCAAAAATATAGGAAACCGCCTGTCGTCTTTCCCATGCCTGGGGATCCTGATCCCCCACCCATGCCCAGGGGCTGAAGACACTGTTTCCGGCGCTGTCCACAGGGCCTTTGAGTTGGGCAAGCGATTTTTCAATATCTTCAGGCGAAGTGTTCCCTGCCTTTTCACTCAATTCAGCCACAGCGGCTGCGTCGATTCCATATTTGGCGCAGCCTTTGAGCACATTAAAGGCATCCTTGGCAGATAGTCCCATTCGCTTGAACAGGGTCAGCGGGTGGATATCTGTTAACAGAAAACCCGGTTCTTCTACCTTGCTTTCCTCCAATAGGGCCGGATCTTCATCCATAAATACAAAAGAGTTGGTAGGGAACGGGGTGTTAAAGCAGGACATGTGCCGATGGGTTAAGGGATCGATCCAGTCCTCCATATTCTCTGCGCCCAGCGTAGCGGCCATCTGGGCGATTCCTTTTTTGCCCTGTAGAGGACCCGATTTAACAGCCGAAACGAGTTCTGCACAGTCTTCAACGAAATCTTCGGGCTCGGCGATCTCCAGGAGCCCCATACCCCTTAAGCCAATGAGTTTGAGGTTTTTTTTGCCCAACAGACTCCCGAATCCCAGGCGGTCTCCCCCTTGCCAGTAGTTGACGCAGGTAGTGGCCAATGTGGATCCGGACTCACCAGCCTGACCGATGCCGATCACCTGAATCAAATCATCGCCCATGAATTCCCTGACGTAATCCACTGCGGCCCAGACGTCTTTTCCCCATACCTCACCGGCATCATTGATATCGGCGATGCCGTCATGAACCCATAAATATACAGGTTTTTCAGAGGTTCCCTTGATGACCATATAGTCAAAACCGGAATACTTGAATTCCATCCCTGCATCAAGGACAAAGGGGACATGCGATACTTTGTCTGTCAGAGGGCTTTTGGCGGTCATGACACTCAAGGCTGATCCCGGAACCAAAGAACCGGTCAAAAGTCCGGATCCCAGTACAATGGGATCCTCTGCTTCAAAACGGTCATACAGGAATCGGGTGATCCCGGCTCCGCCGATTTTCTCCAAAACAAGGTCTTCGTCCAATTCCTCTTCTGTAATGTCACCACTTCCCAAGTCCACTATAGCGATTTTATCTGATGCCAGATATTCCATTTGTCATCTCCTTGTCATCTTCGGCTATTCCATGGAAATTGCATCTACCGGACAAAACTTGATGCATAAAGGCCCCTCATCCAGATCTTCGCACAGGTCACACGATTCCCTGAGCAACATCGGTTTGGCCGAGGCATCCGCCTCTTTATCAGGATCCTGCTCCTCGCCGATCCGGTTGATTTCAACCCCTTCCGGCCTTGCAGCCACCAGGCTGTCCTCCTCTTTCAACATCACCCCCACGTAGTTTTTTTTCTCCTGACCCCGGTAGGGCACAATACATGAGGACAAAAGCGCAAAGGCGTCGTCCCGATGATACCCGCAGGCCAATTCGCAGGCCATACAGGCCGTGCACAATAACCCATCTATCTTTATACCCATTTCTTACACCTCCCTGTTTTTGGGTTTACATCAAGAGAGAAAATATTATAACCATTTACGGATTCAAACCTTGATAAAAGAATGAAACCCTTTGAATTTTATAAAATATTATAATAGAAAAACGATTTTTTTCGTCCCACCAGTATTTAAAAGCGGTTTTTATATAGTGAATTCATGGATCGATGTCAATAAAAAATTATAACCATTATAATATATACGTTCTCTATCGCCTGCAAAGCCCTGCTTGTATACGTGTTATTTTCTATTTTTATAATTTAATGTCAGGATAAATTATGTAATATGCTTTTATATTTATTAGATTTTTTTATATACATTATATTCATTGAAAATATAAAATAATTATGAATTATATTAGAAATTCGCTGGAATAAAAAATGGAATAAAGATTATAATATTTTACTTGACATGTAATTTTTCCTTTTGTAAGTAGATTCTAACGATTTATTTCGAACTGCGCCATCGGACATTACGGGATGTATTTGCATTGACACACACTTGAAAAGTTAAATTCACCATTACATCGCAGTTAGTTGCCGTAAGGCTGGAATACCAAATGTTTCAAGCCGCCAATAAATCAGAAAAAGTCTCAGATAATATCATTGCTCAGATTCGAGACGCCATCCTCTCGGGAGAGCTCAAGCCCGGTGATCGATTGGCCTCGGAAAAGGAATTGATCGAACAATTCAATGTGAGCAAGGCCACCATGCGAGAAGCCCTTCGGGTGCTGGAAGTGATTGGACTCATAGAGATGCGGAAAGGGATCGCGGGGGGCGCCTTTGTGGCTGAGGTGGGCATGAGAACCACTATCCATGCCATTATCAATTTCCTCCATTTTCAGACCGTATCCATCAGAGAAATTACCATGCTCCGGTATCTGATCGAACCCACAGTGGCTGAGATTGCCGCTATCAGACGATCTGAAAAGGATCTTCACAAGCTGGAGAGGATGATTGGAAGGGCCATCACCTCCGGAGACAGCGAGGTTTCCAAAGAGATCAGTTTTCATCGGTACTTGGCCCGGATGAGTGAGAACGCCATTTTGACCCTGACCATAGATCTGATTGATAATCTACTGAAATCCCTCAAAACCAAGATCGGCATGCCCCCTGACTTTTATGAGCATGTGAGAGAGGCCCATACCCTTATCCTGGAATGTATCAGACAACAGGATCCCATGGCTGCAAAAGTGGCCATGACCAATGATTTGATTGCGGTGGGGAAGTTCATGTGCAAGGTGAGCGGTACGCCGGCCTTTGATCCGGCAGAATTGTACTATCATCGAATCCCCGGCGATCTCCACCGGGATATGCATCCGGGAATGCAGGTGGTGGCTGAAGACGCCCCGGCGCTGCAGGAAAACGGCGTCCTCTTTAGAAGGGTAGGGGACAGTCGGGTTTATCTGATATACGATGAAGGAAAAAGAGACGATACTGAAAAGCGGTATGAAGCAATCAAAGACGCTTAGTGCTCTAATTCATATGTATTGTGACGTATTCGTTTTGGTCGAAGAAATATGTTCACCGCAAAGTCACAAAGCACGCAAAGGAATTTCCCTTTTTCGTTTGTGGCTGAGACGGCCACAAACGAAAACCTGCATGCCGCTGGCAGCGGGATAGAGAAACAAGCCCTGCCCGAAGAGCTTGGGGTTATTCCTTTTCGCGCTTCTCAGCGAAAAGGAATGAACAATCCCCTCCTCAGCGGACTTTGCGCCTTGTCGCAGATCCCGTCTTGCGGGGAGTGAGCGAAGCGAATGGGCGGTTACAAAAATATAATACGGAAATGTATTTAAGAAAAGTCTTTTATAGATGAGTCAATAACAGCGCTATTTTAACTTCAAGGAGGTAAGTACTATGGCAGTATTGGAAGAGCCCATCAAGGGTGTCCCCACGGCGATGAATTACATTGACGGAGAATGGACAGAATCAAAGGGCGAAATTATTGATGTCGTGAATCCCGCCACCTATGAAACCATAGGGAAAGTGGGTATCTCCACCAAGGAGGAAATCGACAGTGCGGTGCAGGCGGCCCAAGAGGCCTATTACGACTGGAGAAGGACTCCTGCGGTGGTACGTTGCCGTTATCTGTACCGGCTGCGGGAGTTGTTGGAGGAGAATTTTGAGGAGGTCAGCCGGGTCCAGACCCAGGAACACGGCAAATGCATTGACGAGTCCAGGGGAGAAACCCGCCGGGGTATTGAAAATGTGGAAGTGGCCTGCGGGATTCCCACCCTCATGATGGGGGACAGTTCCGAGGATATCGCTTCAGGGATTGATGAATATCTCATTCGACAGCCGCTGGGGCCCTTCGGCGTTATCGGCCCGTTTAACTTTCCCTTTATGATTCCGCTGTGGTCCGCGCCCTATGCGGTGGCCACCGGCAATACGGTGATCATCAAGCCATCCAGCGAAGTGCCCTTCAGTCAGACCAAAATCACCGAGCTTGCGGAGGAGGCCGGATTTCCTCCCGGAGTGTGGAACATGGTCCACGGCGGAAGGACCGTGGTGAGCGGCATGTTGGAGCATCCGGATATCCAGGGGATTACCTTTGTGGGATCCACACCGGTGATGGAAGATGTGATCTATCCGGGCTGCGGCAACACCGGCAAGCGGTGTATTGCCCAGGGCGGGGCTGCGAATATACTGGTGATCATGCCCGACTGCAATGTGGATGCCACCATTCCCGGCCTGATGACATCCTTTTTCGGGAATGCCGGGCAGCGGTGCCTGGCTGGTCAGACTCTGGTGATTGTGGGCGAAGACGATGCCTTTTATAATGAATTTATGGAAAAGGTCACGGACAGGGCCAAAAATATCCGGATCGGCTACGGCCTGGACGAATCCGTGCAGATGGGCCCGGTCCGGGATGTAAAGAAAAAAGAGAGCATCCTGAATTACATTGAGTCGGGCTTGAAAGAGGGGGCCACCCTGAGACTGGATGGTAGACAGGCCCGGGAGATTGTCGGGGGTTATCCGGATACCTGTTATTTAGGCCCCACCATCATGGAAAACGTCTCCCGTGAGATGCGAGTGGTTCGAGAAGAGATTTTCGGCCCTACCATGGGAATCATGCGGGTAAAGACCCTGGAGGACGCTATCGAGGTATGCAATGAAAGTCCCTATCATAACGGGCATGCCATCTTTACCTCCAATGGAAAGTATGCGCGTCAATTCCAGTACGATGTGATCAGCGGAAACGTGGGGATCAATATCGGTATTGTTGCGCCCATGGCCTTCTTCCCGTTCAGCGGGATGGCAGGCTCTTTTCTCGGGGTATTGCATACCCAGGGGAAAGAAGCGGTGCGGTTCTTTACGGAAAGCAAGGTTTGTATCCACCGATGGTTATAAGAAGAAAGGGGAATAAATATGAATTTACGTACCGCTTCCGAGACGTTGAGCTTCATCCGGGAACTCGAGGAAAAGGCAGCAAAATTCTACGAAGAATTGGCCCGACGTTTTCCGGAAAATGAAACCGACTTCCTCAGTTTTGCAAAAGAGAATCGGAAGTTCAACAAACAGATTCAAATGGCTTATCAGTCAGTGATCACGGACGCGATTGAGGGGTGCTATGCCTTTGATATGGAGACGGATGACTATGCCTTTGATACGGACTTGCCGGATAATGCAAGCCTGGCCCAGGCTGCAGCCAAGGCCCTGGCCATCGAAGATAAGATCCTCGACTGTTACAATATCGGGGCCGAGCAGTCCAGTTCGCTCCTGGCGGATGTCCCCAGGAATTTCAGGATCGTAAGTAAAAAGAGGAACAAGCGCCTGGAAAAGCTGAAGTCCTTGACTTAAGCCCCAACGGGAAGGAGGCAATTGATGCTTGCCAAGAGAGAAGACATGATCTTAGATGAATTGAGGTCGATTGTGGGAAAGGACAATGCCACAGCGGCGAAGCATATTCGCTATGCCTATTCCTATGACCTTACCTTTGTCACGCCCAAATTGCCGGATTATGTGGTTATGGCCACCACCGTTGAACAGATCCAGGCAATCATGAAACTGGCCAACAGGGAAAAGATTCCCGTTGTCCCCTTTACGGCCGGTTCCAATATCGGGGGGCTGTGTATTCCCGAACAGGGAGGCATCCTGCTGGATCTGAAACGAATGAACAAGATTCTGCGGATCGACGCCGAGTCCCATTATGCCGTTATCGAGCCCGGGGTCTCCCATGCGCAACTGGCCATGGAGTTGTACAAACATAACCTGCGGTGGAGTTGGCCGGTGGGACCTCCCACCGGTTCGGTGTCATCCAATATGCTCTGCCACGGGATCGGCGGATTGAGCGGCCGGTACGGCCTGGCCAGTGAAGAAATCACCAGCATGGAGGTCGTCTTGCCCACGGGTGAGCTGGTACGGGTGGGATCATGTGCCATTCAGGAGGATTCCTGGCACAGTCTGCTTCCGCTGCCCCAGTTGGACGGTCTGTTTAAGGGATGGCTGGGAACCAGCGGGGTGGTCACCAAGATCGGTACCCGGGTCCACCCCATCCCCCCCATCCTCAAGGTGTTTACGGTCTCCAGCCATAGTATCGAGGATATGACCTCTTATATGGTCAATCTGGGGAACTACGAGATCTGCGATGACCTCACCGCGGTGTCGTGGTGGTTGTCCCAGGTTCCCATTCCCTATCCGTACAGGCCGAAACCCGATGATGTGCCGGAATGGTATTGCTTTGCCACCACCAATTCGTGGACCGAAAAAGAGCGGGACGCCAGAGAAGAGATGTGGCAGCATGTCCTGGATGAGGAAAAGAAGAAGGGCACATCCATTGAGTATGCCGAATATCCGGAAGAGGCCCTGAAGGCCAGGACTCAACTGCCCAGCCGTATTGTGGGGTCCACCAAGAATTATACCAAAATGGCGGGCGGGGGCATCTCCTGGCCGGGTACCTTTACCCCTGCCAACAAATGGGCGCCTGTATATAACAAGTGGAAGGAAATTTTAATTGACCATAACCTCTCCCCCGCGGTGAGGGCCACCAATTACCGAGGGGTTCACTACGGAATGCTCAGGGCCATGATACCCTTTAACAAACAGAGTGCCGAAGAAACCGAAAATGCAAGGCGGGCCATTGTGGAATGT
>JAWLET010000087.1:0-9701 GCA_041685955.1 Desulfobacteraceae bacterium
GGTCGATGCTCATGGTATTGCCTTCAATCTCAAGGGTGCCCTGAACGGTCTTGATCCGGTTGACGCGGTGAAGGTCCGGTCTTTCCCTGACCGATGAATCGAATTTGATAATACCGAGATGCTCCCCGATCTTTTCCACGAGCGAAACGATTGCAGGTGTGACGCGATAGGGCGGTTGATACGGTTCGGAAATCTCTTTTTCTCTACGCATCCTTTTCCCCCTGCGGGTAACACAATGCTGGTTTACATCTGTATCCGCTTTCCGCATCAATTGCTTTCATCAGCTTCTTTTACAGTTCTGACAGATATTCGCTCACAATTGGAATAATGAAATGGTGGAATATTGGGTTCTTCTCCCACTTCCTTGAAAATATCACAATCCATGAGATAAACCAATCATGGAACGAAAAATATCAATCGAGGGTTTAAGAAGCTTAGAGTTTGGCAGGATGCGGTCTCTCTTTACATTGCCCTTGCAAAATGTTTCAGAATTGACTATGGTTTCAACCCAAATATGGGAGCGGGATTTGGTCCGTAACCAGGGCAGTCCCACTTTCAGCAGGATAAAAAAAAGGAGTGTTGTGCTATGAAATTGGGATGGATAGGAACCGGCGTGATGGGCGCGTCCATGGCTGGACACCTTCAGCAGGGCGGCCATGAGCTTTGGGTGTATAACCGAACAAAAGAAAAGGCAAAGGGGCTGATGGACCGGGGGGCCAGATGGTGCGATTCACCCGCACAGGTGGCGAAAAATGTTGAGACCGTGTTTACCATTGTGGGACACCCTGAGGATGTAGAAGCGGTCTACTTCGGTGAAAATGGGGTCTTTTCCAGCGGAACCGAAATGGACATCATGGTGGACATGACCACCAGTCAGCCCAGCCTGGCCAAAACCATCGCAAAACGGGCTGAATCCATGGGAACAGAGAGCTTGGACGCCCCGGTCTCCGGCGGGGATGTGGGAGCCAGGGAGGGTACCCTTGCCATCATGGTGGGAGGCAAACAGGAGATTTTCGACCGGGTCTTTCCCCTTTTCGAACTCATGGGAACCACCATTTCTTATATGGGAGGTCCGGGAATGGGTCAGCACACCAAGGTCTCCAATCAGATTCTTGTGGCCGGAAACATGATCGGGGCCTGCGAGTCCCTTCTGTATGCGGCCCGGCAGGGACTTGATATGCAGCAGGTCATCGATATCATCGGAAAGGGTGCTGCCAGTTCATGGTCCGTGAATAACCTGGGGCCCCGCATTGCACAAGGGAATTACGATCCCGGGTTCTTTGTGGAACACTTTATCAAGGATATGGGCATTGCCCTGGCCGAGGCCAGGGCCATCGGATTGTCCCTGCCCGGGCTCGCACTGGTTCAGCAGCTCTATATTGCGGCCAAGGCCCAGGGCCACGGCCGTTCCGGAACTCAGGCGCTCTTTTTGGCCCTTCAAACCCTCAACGGGGGCAAGCCGGGCTGAGACACAATCTTTTAATTATGGGCGGGAGTTACCGGCGCAAGCTCACCCTGCCTAATATCGATATCACGTTTCCATATGACCCCTTATCACAGGGGTCTTCCCAAAAAAACATCAAGGAGGCTGAAATGGCAAAACTGTTGTGGCAACCCTCGGAAGAGAAAATCAGGCAGACGAATATGTATCGATTCATGAACTACGTCAACGAAAACTACAACACAGACTTTACCCAGTATAACCCACTCTATCAGTGGTCCGTGGACCATATCCCCGAGTTCTGGGAAGCCATGTGGGACTTTGCCCGGGTCAAGGCATCCGAACCCTATACCGAGGTGGTCGATGATCTGACCAAAATGCCGGGGGCCAAATGGTTTGAGGGGGCCCGCCTCAATTTTGCGGAAAACCTCCTGCGATACAGAGATGATCACACCGCGCTTATATTCAAGGGCGAAGCCCAGGCGCCCACCCGAATGACCTATGCCGAACTTTACCGGGAGGTGGCCCGTGTGGCCAAGTCCCTGAAAGATGCGGGTGTTCAGGTCGGGGACCGGGTGACCGGTTTCATGCCCAACATGCCGGAGACCATTATCGCCATGTTGGCCGCCACCAGCCTGGGGGCCACTTGGTCCTCATGCTCTCCGGATTTTGGAATGAAAGGGGTCTTGGACCGGTTCGGGCAGATCAGGCCCAAGGTGCTGTTCACGGCCAACGGTTATTCCTTCAAAGGGAGAAACTTTGATTCCCTGGGCAGGGTCTCGGACATCCTCAAGGAACTCCCGTCCATTGAAAAGGTCGTTGTGGTCCCCTATACGGAGGCGGATCCCGACCTAAGTCAGACACCCAAGGCGGTGGATTACAGGGAATTCAAATCCCCGGACAACACGTTGGAAGTGACTTTTGAACAACTCCCTGCGGACCACCCCCTCTACATCATGTTCACGTCCGGCACCACCGGGCTGCCCAAGTGCATGGTACAAGGCACAGGCGGCATCCTCATCAACCATCTCAAAGAGCTCATGCTGCACAGTGATCTGAAGCGGGAAGATACCATCTTCTACTTCACCACGTGCGGATGGATGATGTGGAACTGGCTGGCCAGTTCCCTCGCCGTAGGCGCCACTTTGGTATTATATGACGGTAATCCCTTTCACCCGGATCCCGGCGCCCTGTGGCAACTGGCCCAGGACGAGAAGATAGCCATCTTCGGGACCAGTGCAGGCTATATCGCAGCCCTACAGAATGCAGGCGTACAACCAGGGAAGACCTATGACCTGGCCGCACTAAAGGCCGTTTTGTCCACCGGTTCCCCCCTTTCAGAGGAAGGATTTGAATACATCTATCGAGAGGTGAAAGAAGACCTGCAGCTGGCATCCATCTCCGGCGGATCCGACATCAACGGCTGCTTTGCCGGAGGGAATCCCATGGGCCCGGTCTATGCCGGGGAGCTCCAATGCAGGCAGCTGGCCATGAAGGTGGAAGCGTTCAATGAAAATGGAGAACCGGTCATCAATGAACAGGGAGAACTGGTCTGTACAGCCCCCGCACCTTCAATGCCCATCTATTTCTGGGACGATCCGGACGGAGAGCGATACCATGCCGCCTATTTCGATGTATACCCCAATGTCTGGAGACATGGGGATTACATAGAGATCAATGACCGGGGTGGGGTGGTCATCTACGGCAGGTCGGATGCGACCCTCAACCCGGGCGGTGTGCGCATCGGTACGGCAGAAATCTATCGCCTGGTGGAGCAGATGGACGAGATCGAGGACAGCCTGGTGGTGGGCCAAAACTGGGAAAACGATGTCCGCGTCGTCCTCTTTGTCAAGATGGCTCAAGGCCATGAACTGACCGAGGAACTGCAAAAGAAGATCAAAAAAACCCTCATGACTCATGCATCGCCGAGACACGTGCCGGCCAAAATTATCGCCACGCCGGCCATCCCCTATACCCTGAACATGAAAAAGGTGGAAATCGCGGTCAAGAAGATGTTAGAAGGAAAACCCGTTTTGAACAGGGATGCTTTGAGCAATCCGGAAGCCCTTGATTTTTATGAAGATATCAAAGAACTCCAGTAAGCCGGACCAGCCTTTATATGCTGGAAGCGTTGTTCTCTTTCCAAACACCACCATTGACGCGGCAGGCATAAGGGACCTCCTGGACCACTTCAGCCAGGTGACCCTCTGTCGGCCGTGGTTCATGGGAGAGGTTGACGTAGACGGGGTCGCATCATCATCCCTGCGGATCCGCCATCCACCGGAGGAACTAAAACCTGAACAGGACCCAAAAAGGCTGGTATCTGAATATCAAACCTGGATGAATCAACATCAGGGAAAGGGCCATGCGGCCTTTGTGGAAACGAATCACACCGAGCCCCCAACCTGGGAAATCAGACAGGCCCTTCGCCGGATGAGTGATAGGGGCGAATCCCAGGCAGTGGAAAATCCGGCCTTGAAATGGCACCTGGTTTTACACCTGGCCGCCATCTTTGAACAAAGCCGATCAGAGGCCGATGCACTGTTACGCCGGTTGAAAGCACAAGGGTCCCCCCTTGAGACGGCCCTTGAGGACCCCGCTGACCTGCCCGGTCCCCTGTCGGATGTGTCCCTGACCGATCCCCCCCTGTTGGCCAATGACCATCATATGCGGCAGATCTTTGAGGCATGGCTGGGGCTTTTTGGAAAGCAGATCCCGGTCCGGGAGGCCCTGGTCACCGGGCATCCCCATATTTTTGAATATGCATCCACGGTTTTTGACCGGGCGACAACCACAGCGCCCCTGAACAAAACCGAGTCGGATCCCCGGATGGAAGATATGCAGAAAGCCGGGCTTCAATTTCAGAATTTTCCTGTTCTGGCTGAAAGGGAGACCGGGTCTGATCCCGTTATGGCAGGCCTGTCAGGAAGGACGCTGATCCTGCTCAAGGCGTAATCGCAACAGCCGCGGCAGGGACTGAGGGACTGGGTTCAAATACCCGGCACAAGGGGGGCCTGGCAAGATTCGATCAGCCGGTACAAGGTTATGAGGATCTGAACCCGGCCAGATCATATCCCTTGATCTTTCTGTGAAGGTTGCTCCGCTCCACACCGATGGCTTCAGCGGTCTGGGAGATATTGCCGTCAAACTCCTTTAATTTGGCCTCGATAAAGGCCTTTTCAAATTTTCCCTTGGCCTCCTTCAAGGAATCTGCCTTGAGGGCCACCTCAAGGTCGGTATTACCTGCGGCCCCTTTGTTGAAGGGATCGGGAATATCTTCTTTTCCGATGACCCGGCCGGGCACCATGATCATGAGCCGTTCCACCAGATTTCTCAATTCCCTGACATTTCCCGGCCAGTCATACCGCTGGAGCATTTCCAGCGCCTCCTGGGACATCGCTTTGGGTTCTATATTGGTGCTCATGGAAAACTCGTCCACAAAAACCTTCACCAGGCTGGGGATGTCCTTCACCCGCTCCTTCAGGGGCGGCACCCGCATGGGAATCACATTCAACCGGAAGTAGAGGTCATCCCTGAAGGTACCTTTCTCAATTTCAGCCTCCAGGTCCTTATTGGTGGCGGCAATCACACGGACATCCACATGAATGGTCTTGGCCCCGCCCACACGTTCAAATTTCTGCTCCTGGAGAATTCTCAGGGTCTTTGACTGGGCCTTGAGGCTCATGTCGCCAATCTCATCTAAAAAAAGGGTCCCTTCATGGGCCAGATCAAATTTCCCCTTCTTCATGGTTAACGCCCCTGTAAACGCCCCCTTTTCATGACCGAAGAGTTCGCTTTCGATAAGCTCCTCGGGAATGGCCGCACAGTTCACTTCCACCATGGGCTTGCGGCTCCGGTTGCTCAACCTGTGAATGTTGTGAGCCACCAGTTCCTTGCCGGTGCCATTGTCCCCTGAAATGAGGACCCACGCATTGGTGGGCGCCACAATCCTGAGCTGCTCTTTCAACTCCTTTATCGCCGGGCTCTCACCGATGATATTATACTTGTTTCTGTCCTTTTCCTTGAGAAGACTGATTTCCTCTTCCAACCTGTAGTAATCCAGGGCATTCTTGACCGCAAGCAGCAGCTTTTCCAGTGAAAGGGGTTTTTCGATAAAATCATAGGCTCCCATCTTGGTGGCCTTCACCGCGGTTTCAATATTCCCATGTCCGGACATCATGACCACTTGAACCTGTGGATAGGTTTCTTTGATCTTTTCCAGGGTCTCAATTCCATCCAGCCCCGGCATCCATATGTCGAGAAGGACCAGATCCGGAATCGCCTCCTCAATTTTTTCCAGGGCCTCTGAACCACTCTTGACACAGACGGTTTCATACCCCTCGTCGGACAAGATCCCCTCTAAGGATTGAAGGATGCTCCCTTCATCGTCCACCACCAATATTGTTTTTGCCATCCCCTTCCCTCGACCTCAGCGTCTTGTGTATACCATCCGTATAAACACCCGGGAACCTGAAAAGGGTTCAACCGTTCATCATATCCACTGCGATCCGGGCTGTTCTCTGAGAGGCCCCCCCTGGTCCGAGGATTTGTCTCACCGTCTTCAGCTTTTCCTTCACACGGGTCCGCATATCCCCGTCCACAAGCAATTCAACAGCCTCCTTTGCCAGCCTACGGGGGGTCACCGCATCCTGAATCACTTCCGGGACCACCCGTTCTCCGGCAATAAGATTAACCAGCCCGATATATGGGACCTTGATCAGCATCCGTCCCATCCAGTAGGACACCGGGGACACCCGGTAGACAATCACCATGGGCACCCCCATCACAGCCGCATCCAGGGTGGCGGTACCGGAGGTCACCAGGGCCACACGGCATTTCTCTAATGCCTCGTGGACCTGGCCCTTTACCACATGGATGTTTACCGGAGAATCCGCAATCAGAGGCGTTATAAATCCAGGATCAATGGTATCCGCAAGCGGCAGGACGCACACCATATCCGGATAACTGGCCGACAAGATTTCCACGGACTTGAGCATTACAGGGAGCATATGCCGGATCTCTTCCCTGCGACTCCCCGGAAGCAGCCCGATAACGGGATCACCTGTTTCAGGAACAGGGCTCGGAACCTGGGACTGGTGTCCTCCTTCCGGCAGTGCATCCATGAGCGGATGCCCCACATAGTGTACCGTGATCCCTCTTTTTTCATAAAAGGCCTGTTCAAAGGGGAGAATGACCGCCATCCGATCAATGCGTCTCGCCATTTTTCTTACCCGGCCCCTTCTCCAGGCCCAGACCTGGGGGCTGATGTAATACAACACCGGAACCTGAAAACGCCGGGCGATCCCAGCCATGTATATATTAAAATCCGGATAATCGATCAAAATCAACAAATCGGGATGCTTATGCTTCAGGATCTGCTTAAGCTGCCTGGCCGCCTTTATAATGATATTCAGCCGGGAAATGACCTCGGTCAAACCCACCACCGCCATGTCGGCCGAAGGGGTCAGGATCTCTACCCCTGCCTGGCGCATTCGCTCCCCGCCGATGCCCAAAAAGCGGGTACCCGGGCACAAACGGTCTATGGCATGTACCAGATGGGCCCCATGCAGATCGGCCGATGCCTCGCCGGCCACAATGAGGATCTGCCGGCTCGCTCCCGCTAAAGACGGGATTTTGGACCTTACCGGTACCCTCCCTGGTTCGGTGTAATCGGGTCTTCGATTATAAGACGGGTTTGAAATCCTTACACCCTTTCTCAATCTGATCAATGATGTTCAAGGCCACCCTGAGTGCGTTGCGTCCGTCCCTGCCCGTTACCACAGGCTCGCCCCCGTCCCGAACGGAACGGACAAAAGAAGCGATTTCATCGGCCAACGGGTCGCTCTTTGCGTATTGATCCTTTTGGGTCGCCACTTGAGGAAAATTATTCGCGTCCCGCCGCTCCCCATCAAGGCTGATCACAGTGAGCTGCCTTTTGCCGCAGTCTGCGGAAAAATAGGCGTCGGGCTGAAATACCCGAATCTTCCTCAACATCTTGCCCGACACCCGACTTGCGGTAAGATTGGCAGCAGTCCCGTCTTCAAAGATGATCCTGGCATTGGCAATATCCGTCTTTCCCGTAATGACCGGCATGCCTACTGCATGGACCTCCTTCACCTCTGCCGGAACAATATGAAGAATAATATCCAAATCATGGATCATAAGGTCAAGGACCACATCCACATCCAGTCCACGAGTGGTAAACAGGTTCATGCGGTGGGATTCCACAAAGACAGGGCGGTTCAAGAGGGATTCCATTCTGACCACGGCCGGATTAAACCGCTCCACCAGACCCACCTGCAACACCAGATTATTTTCATCAGCCATGCGGATCAACATATCCGCCTCTGTCAGGTCGTAGGTGATGGGCTTTTCAATAAGCATATGCACCTTTTCGGACAGCACTTCCCTTGCCACCTCAAAATGCTGCTCAGTGGTCACCGCCAGGCTGACTGCATCCACTGACCCTACGATATCCCGGTGGTCTTTATAAGCCCGGGTCTCATAACGCTCCGCGATTTCCTCCGCCCGCTTAACATTCGTATCCACAACCCCTACCAATTCCACCCCGGAAAGGGCCTTGTATTTTTGCACATGGAATTCTCCAAGATGACCTACGCCGATCACGGCGACTTTAAGCATATCGTTTTTCACCGCTTTTGTTCCTCATATCAAACGTCATTCAATTCTCACGCTTTGAGCCGGAAAACCCTGGTCATTCCACCCCGCTCAGACACACCATACAGATCTTCTGACGATCGGCCTCGGCTATGATGCCCGGCCTGTCAAAAATCAGCGTACGCCCCGCCTCTACCGCCAGGACCGATCCCTGTACCTGGGACATGACCCTTATGGTTTCAAGACCTACACAAGGCATATCGAATCTCAGATCCTGATTGGGTTTACTGACTTTGACCACCACGGCCTTCTCTCCGGCCAGATTCCCGCCCCTTAAAATGGTGGCATCGGTCCCGTCAATGGCCTCCAGCGCCAGGACGGTCTTTTTCCTGACCACCACACACTGTCCGATATCCAGACGGCCCAGTTCCTTGGCCACCCGCCACCCAAACCGGATGTCTTGTCCCTCTTTTTTGGTGGGTTTTCGCTTTGTCAGGCATCCTTCCCGTGCAACCAGTTCCGGCACATAGTGTGTGGAACTGACGATCTCCACTCCTTCCCTGGCCAGTTCACCGGCCACGGCCCTCAGAATATCATCGTCGTGAAACACGGCCAACCTGGACATAATGGTGAATCCCTTGAGATCGGGCATCACATTTTCAAACATCTTCCGCTTGGTAATGGTCCCCGCCATCAGGGCCTTCTGGACCCCGTTTTTCTTGAAGGCATTGATCAACCGTCCCAACTGGCCCAGCTTTATCCAGATGATCCGATCCACCTTGTCCGACAACAAAGGGTCGGTTTCGTCCCTGTGGGCCACGGCCACCAGTTTCAGCCCCTGATTTCTGACGGCCTCCGCCACTAAGAGCGGGAACTGCCCCCCCCCGGCGATGAGACCGATTTTCCGGTTATCCAGGTCCATCTTTCCACCCGCAGGTCATCTGAGGACCCCCCGTTTGGAATGGTCCAGAAAGTCCAGCAGCATATTCAGCTCCGGGATGGGCTCAAGCCTCCCCTTGGCCTGGGCGATACCTTGTTTAAAATTCCTATTTTCCCGCCAGATGATTTTGTATGCCTGTTTCAGGATATCAATGGTATTCTGTGAAAACCCCCGTCGAATAAGGCCCTTCTGATTGATGCCGTAAAGCCTGGCCCGGGGGCCGGCCGTGATCACGAAAGGAGGGACATCGCGGTCAATGCCAGATTTGGCGCCGAGATAGGCATGGGCGCCGATACGGACAAACTGCTGTACCGCCAGGAAGGCGCCCAAAATGGCGTATTCCCCGATCTCGGTGTGCCCGCCCAAGGTGGCGCCGTTGGTGAGGATCACCCTGTCGGCCAGGCGACAATCGTGGGCCACATGGGAATAGGCCATAAGATAGACGCAATTCCCGATCACCGTCTCCCAGTGTTCCTTGGTGGTGGCCCGGTTGATGGTCACGTATTCCCGCACCACATTGTCATCCCCCATGATAAGCCGGGTGGCTTCCCCCTGATAGGCCACATCCTGAGGCGGGGTGCCGATGGTGGAAAAGGGGTATATCTGATTGCGCTCGCCCATGGCGGTATGTCCTTCAATCACCACGTGCGGACCGATCACGCTGTCTCGGCCGATTTTGACCCGGGCGCCTACAGTACTGTA
>JAWLET010000088.1:0-9454 GCA_041685955.1 Desulfobacteraceae bacterium
ACCAGTCTTATCAACTCGGACCCGTATGGGAAGGGCTGGATCCTGGTGATTGAGGCGGAAGATGAAGACGACCTGGCGGATGAACTGGAAAACCTGATTCATGGGGATGCAATGGGTGATTTCATAGATAAGGAAATCGAGAAGACCGAGGCGGAGAAAGCAAAGGCCTGAGCAGGGTTATGCCGGATACATGGCGTCTTTTTAAGGGGAGTGGGCACATGCTGTCCACTCAAGAAGGCCTGGCCATTGATGATGCCCTGCCCCAGTCCGTGGCCTTACATCACTCTCCCCCCATACTGCACCTGTATACATTTGTCCCTTCAGTGATTGTGGGGAAATATCAGGATATCGAGGCGGCACTCCGGCTGGAGCGGTGTCGGGCGCGGGGAATAGCGGTGAACAGGCGGAGCACCGGCGGGGGCACCGTCATCATGGGCCCCAGGGTGGTGGCCCTGGGCCTGGGCATTAATGTGGACTATCCCGGCCTTAAAAAAGGCGTGGGGGGCGTATTTGAATCTCTAAGCCGGGTGCTGATTCATGCCCTCCATTGGGTGGGCATTGAAGCCTATTTTCAGCCTAAAAACGATCTGGAGGTGGCAGGGAAAAAGATCGCGGGTCTGTCGGCTGCATCCGAGGCGGACAATAGCTTGTTGTTTCACACCAGTCTTTTGGTGGATTTTGACGTCTCGCTCATGCTCGACATCATGAACACCCCTCTCATCAAGGTTCGAGACAAGGGATACAACTGCTTCAGCCAACGGATGACCACGGTCAGGGAGCAACTGGGGCATGACCTCTCCGTAGAATCCATGATGGATGCAATCCAACAGGCCTTTGAACAGGAATTCGGGATTGCTTTCAGAGAAGATCGCCCCGACCCCTGGGAGCAACAGACCATTCAGCATTATATTCAAAACCGCTACACGAAAAAGGAATGGATCTTTTCCCACAAGCATCCCAGGTCCCGAATGGGGGTGGGCCAGCTCAAGAGTCAAGGAGGCCTTCTGGAAATCTACCTTTCCCTGTCAGGCGCCAGCATCGAGAGTGTATTGATCACCGGCGATTTCTTCTCCACCTCCGCCCAGGTACATCGCCTTGAGAACGCCCTGAAATGGACATCAGCCCGGCCCGAGCATATTGAAAAGAACCTGAAATCGGTATGGGAGGAGGACATGATCTACGGTGTGGATCTGCCCACACTGACCCAAGCCATTTTGATGGCCAAGGAGAACCAGGTAAGACTGTAGGATCATCTATGTCCTTTCAATCAACAATCAACAATCAACAATCAACAATCCAAACCTCTCCGGATTATGCGAAGATGAGCCAGGCCACGGCCATTTCTCTCGACCTTATACAGGGCAGGATGTACAGGGGGGCGGTAAACCGGTGTGTGAACCTGCTGGTGCATTATGATGAAGGATGTTCGGCCAACTGCGCCTATTGCGGTCTGGCCAAAAAAAGGCCCGGGGCCTACCAGGACAAGAGTTTCATCCACGTGGACTGGCCCCTCTTTTCCATGGACTGGATTATCGACGCCATCAACCAGGCCCCGGCCTATGTAAAGCGGACCTGCATCTCTATGATCACCAATGGTAAATGTCGTAGACACACCAGAGAAATGACAAGGCGTCTTAAGCAGGAGACTCGGCTCCCCATATCCATCCTGGTGGCCCCCACCATTCTCGACAGGGAGGACCTGGCAGGATATCAGGAAAGCGGTGCGGACAAAATCGGGGTGGCCCTGGACCTGGCCACTCCAGCGCTTTTTGACGCCTACCGGGGAGCGGGTGTATCCGGTCCCCATCGGTGGGAAAAATACTGGGAAATCCTGAACCATGCCATTGAAATCTTCGGGCCGTACAATACCGGTGCACATCTTATGGTGGGGATGGGGGAAACCGAAAAACAGATCATCAGCCTTATGGACCGCTTGTGGCACATGGGCGTGTGCAACCACCTCTTCTCCTTTTTCGCCGAACAGGGTTCCCGGTTGAGTGACCGCCCGCAACCCGCCTGGGATACCTACCTGAGAATACAACTGGCCCGGTACATGATCGAAGAGCAATCCGTTCATTTAAAGGAGATGTCCTTCGATCCCGAAGGCCGGCTCATGGAAGTGGGCCGCCCTTGGGAGCAGATAACAAAGGTAATCGATTCGGGCCAACCCTTTCTGACCACCGGATGCGTAGACAATGAGGGCGAGGTGGCATGTAATCGTCCTTTCGGCAATTGTCTTCCGGATGTCAGACAATGGAACTATCCCTACCTACCCAACTCAGAAGAAATCGAACTGATTCAAAAAAATATCTTCCCCACAAGGCGTTGAAACTTAAAAATCTTTTGACAAATATTTCAAGAGGTGTTATAAAATAAAGTTTATGTCAGGGCCGTTAGCTCAGCTAGGTAGAGCAGCGGACTTTTAATCCGTTGGCCACAGGTTCGATTCCTGTACGGCCCACCACTAAAGAAAATATCATCGGACCATACCCGGGTGATATACCCGACGGTGACCATTTTCACGTTATTTTGTTGAATAACGTCCCCATCGTCTAGCCAGGTCCAGGACACAGGCCTTTCACGCCTGCGACAGGGGTTCAAATCCCCTTGGGGACGCCAGTATATTATTTGAAGGGGGGCACTCAAATTGAGTCGCCCTTTTATTTTAGTCACTCAGGGCATCCGGCATCAGCCATGCGCTGCTTACTTACCCATTCAAGAATTCAGCAATTCGCTCAAAGGCGCGTTTGTCCTGCCATAAGAACCGGTGACCGCCGTCGAATAGTTCCAGATGGGCATGGGGGATTCCCTGTTTCAGGGCCCTAAGATTCCCCTCCGGAGAAATTCCGTCATAGCGGCCGCCGCAGATCAATACAGGCATGTGAAGTTTGGAAAGTCTTAGGTAGGTGTCATGATCCCTTCGGGCCTCCAACTGGCGCTGCGCCCCGCGCTCGCGACCCGGCTCATCCGCACCCATCCGCATGCCTGCCACCATGTCATCCACCAAGGCCTGAAATGCCTTCGGGTTGTTCCGCTGCCACTTTTGATCACAGCGGGTGTCCATCAGGGGCACCAAACGAGCCGCCTTTTCCCGCATAGAAAGTCCGCGCAGTTCATGCAAAGGATAGGAATTCCCTCCGCCTCCGCCGCTGCTGGTACAGGCCAGGACCAGGCGCTTTACATGATGCGCATGGTTAAGGGCGAACTCCTGTGCCACCATGCCGCCGAATGACACCCCCATTACAGAACACTTCTCCCACCCTACGGCATGTAAAAGACCATGAGCATCTGCCGCATAATCCACCATGGTGTATGGTTCATGGGGCCGATCCGTTTGCCCCAGGCCTCGCTGATCATAGGCAAGAATCTCGAACCGATCTACAAGGGGGGAGTCAAAGATACTGGGCCTTCTCCGTAGATCGCCGCCGGTCCCGCCCATATACAGCAATCGGGATCCCCGGCCCTGAATTTCATAGTAGATTTGAATATCACGCACAAAAACAAATGGCATGGGCAGATGGGTCCCTGACAACTTCTCAATATTCGGATTTTTCCTGTGATCAAAAACAGTGGGCAAGCGTGAGAATAAGCACCAATGAATAATATTCGTCAAGATAAATCTGGAAAAAGCCATGGAGCCGCCAAAGGGAAACCGAATAATGCTTTACATCCACAATGTTTCCTTTCTTGCCTAAGCCCTCCCCTTCTGGTAGGATGCGCCCTACTTTCCAAGGCAAAGGTATGCCCTCGTGGGGTATTTGTTCGGTGTTCTTGGACCCAGGGAGAATAAGGTGTCCGGTATGACGGAAATCCTTCTAATTATTGCCATTGCACTGGCTATTTTCCTGTTGCCCAGATTGGCGGGCAAAACGCAGGAACGAACCGGTGGCCCCAATCAGACAAGCGGCCAGATGTCGGGATGGGTCCGGCTGGCCATTTTGGCCTCTCTTTTGTGGGTGGCCCTGGTTGCCGTTTACCTCAGGCCATGGAGCCACCCCGTCACAGCATGGCAGGAGTTTGCTTATGTGGCGATTGGGCCTGTGGGTGTGTTTTGGGGTGTCTTCTGGGTATTTTCCGGTTTTAGAAAAGAAAAAAACAAGTAAGTTCTACCAAGACGAAACTGGGATGTATCAAAATTTCAAGGAAATTGTGGCCAAGGCAAAGACACTCGGTCCTCGCAGAGTGGCGATCGTGTTTCCGGATGATCCGGATGTCATACGTGCCACCAAAGATGGTATCATGGAGGGCCTGATTGCGCCTGTCCTGATCGGCAACCGCCAGCGGATCGAGTCTGTGGCCCAAGCCGTGGCGCTCTCGCTTGAAACCATAGACATTATTGGTGAAGAAGATCCGCAAAAAGCGGCCGATATCAGTGTAGACATGGTAAAGAGGAAAGAGGCCGCATTCGTGGTCAAAGGCAACATCCTCACCACTTACCTGTACCGGGCATTGATTCGCAATACCAGACAATTGGCTCCGGACAAGGCTCCTTGTACGCTCTGCTTTCATGAGGCCCCGGGGATCGAGAAGATCTTCCTCATCACCGATCCCGGGGTGAATATCCGGCCCGATGTTAAGATGAAGGAGAAAATCTTGATGAATGCCATGCATTACGTTCACCGATTGGGATGCACTCGCCCCAGGGTCATGGTACTGGCGGCCGAGCGTGTAGAGGGATCAGATTCTCCTGCCCTCCGGGATGCCGCCGCCATTCGAGAGTCCGCAAAAAAGGGGATATTTGGAGATTGTGAGGTCTTGTCCTCACATAACCTCCCTGCAGGAGTCCCTGACCCCGTTAGGGAAGCTTCACCCTTCCCTGACATCTTCCTGGTCCCCAATATCGAAACCGGAAACCTCTTGGTAAAGAGTATTGACCATCTTCTCTCAGGAATTCGACAATGTACCACTGTAGGAGAAGGCATTCTCTTAACCCCTTCCCGATCGGACGGGTATGAAGTCCGCATGACCAATCTGGCCCTTGGACTCGTTTTGGCGGCTTCGGAAATGGGCAAAAAGAATGCATTCTGAATTTGAAAAAATCATCCAGGCCGTAGATCCGTGTGCGCAGGGAAAACAGTTGCTGATCTCAGGTCAATCTGATTCCGCTGCCCTCAGTGCCGTGCTTGAGGCCCGGAACCGCAAATGGATTGAACCGATTGTCTGTGGTCGAACCTTTACCGGTATGGCCCACCATATGAAGCTGGTGTCTCCTGAGGCCGATATCACCACCGCGAGACAGGAAGCCTTCCGTCTGGCCCAATCCCAAGAATCCGCCCTAATCTTGGATACGGGGCCTTTGGATGCCGATTTCTTCTCGCTTTTATCCGCCATAAACACGGACAATTCTAATAAGGGCATACTCAGCTATGTAAGCGTCCTTGGAGCCCCCAAGGATGGCCGGCTGATCCTGCTGACCGATCCCCTGATCCACCATCCTTCCGGCATTCATGAAAAGATCGCTGTCACTCAAAACGTCATCCGGGCGGCACACGGTCTGGGCATTGAGCGTCCCAAGATCGCTGCCCTTTCCGCACTCGAACTGGTCAATCCGGCCATCCCTTCCACCCTTGAGGCGGCCGTGCTTTCCAAGATGTCGGAACGGGGGCAATTCGGGACTGCGGTGATTGAAGGTCCGTTGGCCATGGACAACGCCGAATCCGCATCAGCGGCTCAGCACAAGGGGATCCACAGCCCGGTGCCGGGAGATGTGGATGTCTATCTTTTTCCTGACCTGGAATCGGCCCAACTGACGGCCGGGTTCCTGGCCCGGGTGGGACGCTCCTCGCTGGCGGGGATTCTGCTCGGGACGTCACGGCCTGCGGTGGTTCGCTCTCCCTTTGAGCCCCCCGAATCATGGTTGATCAATCTGGCCGTGGCGCTGTTAATTTGACCACGGGTACGCTTTCAGTAAATCGGCATTACTCTTTTTAACCCGTACGAGTAATGATTAATGAACAAAATTCTGGTTGTCAACATCGGTTCCACATCCACCAAGGTAGGCCTCTTTCAGGATTATGAACCTCTGTTCAAGGAGACCAGCGCACATACTCCCGAGGCCCTTTCAAGGCTTCAATGGCACGACGATTGGCTCTGGTTTCATCAGGCGTGTGTGGATCGGGTGCTGAATGCCCACAAGCAAATGTTGGGGAGTCTGGCCCTGGTGGTCAGCCGGGGCGGTCTGTCCCGACCGGTGGGCGGCGGTGCTTACCGAATAGATGAGACCATGCTTCTAGATCTTTCTTCCGGCAAATACGGCTGGCATCCCTGCAATGTGGGACCGGCCATTGCTTTCAGTATTGCATCACGGTACCGTGTAAGGGCCATGGTCTATGACACGCCGGTCACCGATGAACTGGAACCCCTGGCCAGGTTTTCCGGACTCAAGGCTTTGGACCGGGAAGCCGCATCTCATGTCTTAAACCAAAAATCCGCAGCGAGAAAGGCGGCGCAAGATATGGACAGACCATATGAAAATGCCCGTTTTGTAGTGGCCCATCTCGGGGGCGGCATCACCATCGGCGCCCACAGAAACGGTAAAATCATTGACTGCACCCACGGCCTGAGCGAAGGGCCATTTACCCCTCAACGTACCGGTTCTCTTCCTCTCAAACAGATTATCGACCTCTGTTTCTCACAAAGGTATAATAAAGATGAATTGTTGAGTATGTTTTGGCGTCAGGGCGGGGTCCGCTCTTATCTGGGGACTCATGACATTGAGACGGTCGAAGAACGAATTGCCAAAGGCGATGAAAAGGCCCGCCTTGTTTTGGAGGCCATGGCATACCAGATCTCAAAAGAGATCGGTGCCATGGCCGCGGTATTAAAGGGAAACGTGGATGCAGTGGTATTGACCGGGGACCTGTGCCGTGCCCGAACCATTATGGAAGCCATTGAGGAACGAATCGCTTTTGTCGGAGGTGTGTACACCTATCCGGGCGAAGATGAACTGGAGAATCTGGCATCTGGTGGCTTCGCGGTTCTCACCCGGAGAGAAACCATGAAGGAATATGGAGGGCAAAGATAGATCCGCATACCGGTTGACGGGATTATGAGGCTGTGATATTTTAAATATTATTTCGTTGGGAGCGAGCAAAAAACAGCAACACCGGAATATCCAAACATTTTCCGCACGTATTTATGCCATGAATATTAGACAAGCCTTTTACTTACTTGATCTTAAGCCTGGAGTGACAGAGGCTGAAGCCAAACAGGCCTATAAGGATATCGTAAGCGTCTGGCATCCGGACCGGTTTTCCAATAACCCCCGGTTGCGACAAAAGGCGGAGCAAAAGCTCAAAGAGATCAATCTGGCTTATGAAACCGTATGTACGTTTCTCACCCCTCCCGGCGGCACAAAAGGCGCTTCCCAACGAACGGCATCTGAAACAGGTCCGAACTTCAGTGAAATGCACCCGGGCAGCACCGGCACTTTTGACCACAGAAGCAAAACAGAAATGGCAGCAGAGCTGGGAACCGGTGTGGTCTTAGGCCTCTATGCGTTTTTGTCCAAAAGACTTCGAGACTTCCTTATGGAATAAGGTGAGTATACCGGAAAAAGGAAACCAGATAAAACATACCTGAATCCACAGGGCCCTTGCGCCAGAAAATGTAAACCACCATCACCATACAAAGGAACATGCCATGCGAAAAATCATAAAAGGAATCGTATTTGCAGTGTTGATCTCAGCGCTCATTCTCCCCCCCTTTACCGCTGCAGCCATCGCAGGCGAATTTTACAATAACCTGGACGAAAAAGGGGGATATATGGCGGCCGATCTTTTGGTGATTCGGCCCATGGGGATTGTAGCCACAACGGTTGGGTCTATTCTGTACGTGGTCTCACTCCCATTTTCCTTGGCAGGGGGAAATCAGCCGGAAGCCTACGAAAAAATGGTCCTTGAACCTGCCCGGTATACGTTTACGAGGCCGTTGGGCGAACCCTAAAATCCGGTGCAGCCCTCAGAAGCATTTTTTTCCGGTCTTTTTAGTCGGTTGTGTCCTCACATTCCCTGATTCGTCTGCCCAAGGATTGCATCAACTCAATGGCGATGGACGGATATTTTTTGATCTCTTCGCGGATGTTCCATTGATCCAGGCAAAGCACCTCGGTCTTCTCCCGGGCCACCACACTGGCTGTACGAACATAGTCGTCAATGAGTGCCATTTCACCAAAGTAGGTATGAGGTCTGAGCGTTCTCAGGGATTTTTCGGTCTTGCTCCCCAGGTTTTTGATGACCTCTACCTCCCCTGACACCACAATAAACAGACGGCCGTCTCGCGCCCCTTCTCTGATGATGATATTGCCGGGTTCATAGCGATGACGGGCCACTGTCTTTGCCAATCGCCGCAAATCCCGCGGTTTCATCAATGAAAACAGGGATACGTTACCCAATATCTCCGCATCATCCATACTCCCTCCACTTACCCTGATCTTAGGTTCTTCCTTCCAGGACCAAAATGGATTTTTAAAAATAAAAGGGGTTAAAGCACATCGCTTAACCCCTTGATTTTCCTGGTGGAGCTGAGGGGGATCGAACCCCTGACCTCATGACTGCCAGTCATGCGCTCTCCCATCTGAGCTACAGCCCCTTGATTTTTTGTCTTTTTATCAGAATCCCGAGGGAGATGTCAATATGATATTGACATCTGATATGTATTTTTACTATATTATAAATTTATAGCTTGACCAATGCAAGCGTGTGTAGTTTATGCCGGAGTGGTGAAACTGGTAGACGCGCTGGACTCAAAATCCAGTGGACCTTGCGTCCGTGTCGGTTCGATTCCGACCTCCGGCACCACGTTATTTCAAGGGGTTAGACAACAAAGCTAATCCCTTTTTGTTTTGTTGTCGCTCAGAATCCTGAGAGTTGGTTTAATCGTTTCCCATTGCCTTATGTCATCAGATCATTGGTTAAGGAGCCTCTTTATTCGAACCAGCAGCCTTTCCGGCACAAAGGGCTTGGTGAGGTAATCGTCTGCGCCTGCATCCAATGACTCCACTTCGGCCTTGATTTCATCCTTTGCCGTCAGCATGATGATCGGTATAAATCGAGTGGATAGCTGAGCTTTGAGTTCTTTAATCACTTTCAGACCATCCATTTTCGGCATCAGATAGTCCAGCACAATGAGGTCCGGTTTTTCCGCAGAAACGGTTTTGAGGGCCTCTATTCCGTCTTTCGCGGTGATGATTAGATACCCTTCGGCTTCCAAATTGTGCCGAATCATTTCACGAACAACGGCACTGTCATCAACCACCAGGATTCGATTCGGGCTCGCACTTCTCACCGTAGGTTCCGGTTCTGCAAGAGCCGCTTCTTCTGTCACTGTTTCCAGGTCCGAATCCATTTGATCACGGGATTCAGCCGACGACTCGTCTGCGTCCGGGGGAGCGGCCCGGAAGACTTCATCAATGGTGGTCAACCCCTTCATGACCTTGGCTATGCCGTCCATGGCC
>JAWLET010000089.1:0-9319 GCA_041685955.1 Desulfobacteraceae bacterium
GGCCACGGAGCAGCGACTCATCGACAAGACCCTTGTGGAGCTGGACGGAACGCCCAATAAGGGAAAACTGGGGGCCAACGCCATCCTGGGGGTCTCTCTTGCCGTGGCCCGGGCGGCCGCAGATTCACTGTTCATCCCCCTGTACCGCTACATCGGAGGGACCAATGCCTGCCGGGTCCCCATGCCCATGATGAATATCTTAAATGGGGGGCTTCACGCCTCCAACAGCGTGGATATCCAGGAATTCATGATCATGCCCATGGGGGGAAAGGCATTCAGGGAGGCCCTCAGAATAGGTGCGGAGGTCTTTCACGCTCTGGCCCGGGTGTTGAAGCAGAAAGGACATTCCACGGCCGTGGGGGATGAGGGAGGCTTTGCGCCCAATCTGGCCTCCAATGAGGAAGCCGTGGAGATGGTGCTGGCCGGCATCGAGGAAGCCGGCTATCAACCGGGAAAAGACGTGGTCCTGGCCCTGGATCCGGCCTCAGCCGCCTTTTATAAAAAGGGCGAATATGTCTTCTCCCAGTCGGATCAGTCTGTTCGAAACGGGGAGGAAATGATCGACTTTTATGCGGACTGGGTGGCCCGGTTTCCGATCTATTCCATTGAAGACGGTTTGGATGAAAGTGACTGGAAACACTGGAAAAAGATGACAAAAAAACTGGGAAACCAAATTCAGATCGTGGGTGATGATCTCTTTGTGACCAACACCAAACGGATCGCAAAGGGGATCAAAGAAAAATCCGCCAATGCGGTGTTGGTCAAGCTCAATCAGATCGGAACGCTTACTGAAACCCTTGAAGCAGTGGAGATGGCCCACCGGGCTGGGTGGAAGGCCGTGATTTCACACCGGTCGGGCGAAACAGAAGACCCCTTCATTGCCGACCTGGCCGTGGCCACGGGAGCAGGCCAGATCAAGACCGGCTCTTTGTGCCGGTCCGAGAGAGTATGCAAATACAACCAGCTTTTGAGGATAGAAGAAGAGTTGGGCGCCGACGCTGAATTCGGTGTGATCTGACGCGCCTGCGGCGAAACCCAACCCCAGGAAGACACATCCCGCTCAAATAACGGGATTTCGAGGACTTCACCATTGAGCGGCAACCGAAAATCACCCGAAGCTGAGGCGGGAAAATATGAGATTATTTTTACGCGGGCTCTTAGGGACCGAACAACATAAGGAGCAAAATGGCATACGATGCAAGCAAGGACAAAGTCCTTGCCAGTTGGGAGAATGAAGAGACCGGGCTTAATATCTCCATAAACCGGTATGGGAACGGCGAGCCCAAATTACAGATTGGTCCCCGGGCCTACACCAGAAAAGACGGCAAGAAAAGTGCCACCAAGGCCGGTCGGCTCTCCATCGATGACGTGATCTGGCTGAACGAAATCATGGAGTCGGTCAAGGAGAAGATGAGCGACTACTTCCTGGACGAGGCGTAAAAAAGGCTTTTTAGATGTCCACTGGTACTTGGACTCAACACAGGGAAGCCCTGACCACATCCGCCAGCTGCCCGGCATAACGCGCTGTGTCCTCGGGATCAGGACCTTCCACCATGACACGACAGAGGTTCTGGGTGCCGGAATAGCGGACCAGGACCCGGCCCCTCGAACCCAGTGCGGCTTCCACCGCCCTGATGGCCCTCATTAAGGAGGGCACGCTGGATATATCCGGCTTTTCGGAAACGGCCACATTGATCAACTGCTGGGGATAAACCGCCATCAGGTCCGCCAATTGGGAAAGGGGCTTTCCTTCCCTGATCATTGCAGCGATGAGTTGCATGGCCGTAATCATACCGTCGCTGGTGGTATGGGAATGAAGCAGAATGATGTGCCCGGATTCCTCACCCCCCACCACTGCCCCCAGCCGCCGCATGTCCGACAGTACATACCGATCCCCGACCTTGGAGACATGCCGGTCGATGCCCAGCCTTTCACAGGCCCGGGTAAGGCCGATGTTGCTCATCACACTGCTGACCATTAGGTTGTTTTTAAGCAGCCCCCGGTCCTTCAGAAACTTGGCGCAAATGAGGAGGATCTGGTCCCCGGTGACGGCCCGGCCGGTTTCGTCCACGGCAATGAGCCGGTCGCCGTCCCCGTCAAAGGCAAATCCCATGGCGGCCCCGCTTTCCAGGACCCGTGCCTGGAGGTCCTGGGGGTATTGGGACCCACAGTGATCATTGATATTGATGCCGTCAGGTCGATCATGAATCACCTCTACGTCTGCATTCAATTGGGCAAATAAATCCTGCGCCACATTGTAGGTCGCCCCGTTGCCGGGATCCAGGACCAGCTTGATCCCCTGCATGGTCAGATCTTCCGGGAAACACCCTTTGAGAAACTGCCTGTACCGTGCCGGGGCTTCCTGGACATGGTTGACCTGACCCATTTCACGGGCCGGGGGCGCTGATCCGGTTAAACCCCCTTCCAAGATGAGTTTCTCGATGTGCGTCTCCATCCCGTCCGGGAGCTTGAAACCGTCCCTGCCGAACACCTTGATGCCGTTGTCCTGGTAGGGATTGTGGGAGGCCGAAATGACAATCCCGGCCTCCGCCCCCATATCCAGGGTCAGGAAGGCCACCCCGGGCGTGGACAAGACGCCGGCCAGCCAGACATCCCCCCCCATGGACGCGATTCCGGCTGCCACTGCACTTTCCAGCATGGACCCTGAAATGCGGGTATCCCTTCCGATGATGACCTGCGCCTGCTGCCTTTCACGTTTGAGCAACTCGGTGATCGCCTGACCCACCTGAAAGGCGGTTACGCCGTCCATGGGAGGCTGGTTGGCCTCCCCTCTGATGCCGTCTGTACCAAAAAGTCGGGTCATCGCATTTCTGACTGTGGTTTGATGGACAGCACTTTTGCCGATTCCCCGTACAGGTGTTCAACGATCTGTTCAAGCCACCGGGTTCCCTCCCGGGTAACCGCAGGCGGCAGCCCCCGGATCACCTCTGTGTACGATGGGCCCTTTTCCTCCAGACCTTGGTGCAGGCCGTTTAAAAAACGATCCCGGGCCTCAACACCTACGGCGGCCGCTTTTTCCGATCCGAAAATCCCGTCAAGCTCATCCATATGCCGGGACAGATCACGCCCCAAGACGGCTTTCTTCACCCCTTCCTGCTCAAATTCAGCCATGTTCAGGGCCATCCCTTCGAGCCGCTTTAACCGCTCCCTAATGGCCCCGGCCAGATTTTCCAGGGCGCCGGCAAGGATCAGATCGTCCAGTTCCCGGGAGCTGAAAAAAGATTGCCGCACCCGGATATACCATTGAATCAGGGCGGATAGATTGGCGAGGTAGATCAGATTATTTTCCACCACGCGGGGTACACCCCCGTATTGATTGGGCACAAAGGGGACCACACCTCCCCGATAGGCTTTCCCAATGATCAGTTTGCGGCGGTCGAGCACGTCCTTACGAAGAATGGTCCCTGAAGCGGCCACATTACCGAAGCCCAGGCGCAGGGGACCTACCGCGCCGCCCTGTCCACCCAAGAAAATGGGTGGCTGATTGAGCATCACCCCCTCAGGCACGTCACCGAACATGGAGGGGGTAGCCTTATCTCCATTGGGCGTAAAATTAAAATGGATGTAAGAACTTCCCACTTCACTGTGATCCTTTGGCCCTGTCCCCCCGGCCATGAGGCAGTCACAGAAGTTAATTAGACTCCCCAGGGTGACAAAAGGGAACAGGATGGTCTGCTTCAACCCGACACAGTGGGCCCCGCCAGCCCTTTCTTCCAATAGGCACCCCTCCCGGACATGGGCCCCGAACCCCATAGTCACCCTTTCCAGGAAAACCGCTTGGGTAAAATATCCGCCGTTGAGTTCCACAAAAGGGCCTATCCGGCAATCCTCAATGGTTACCGGGCCTTCGCGACCGATTTGTGCCCCTTGGGCGATCACTGTTTTCCCTCCGTAAATACGGCATCCGGGATAGATCTTTACGCCCTTGCCCGAAATGTGCCCCGCGTTAACCTCATCCCCTACGTCGAGGGTGAGCGGATTGGGGATCTCTACCCCCTTGTCCATCAATTGCTGAATTTTTCCATGACCTTTGGGCATTAGTGGCAAGATCTGCTCCATCGGATTTGCCCCGCTTTAAGCGAGACGGCCGTTGAAAATCCCCTTAGATTTTCCTTTTCAAAGGGGGCGGGGGAAGGGTGATTGTTGAGAACTTTGGGCACTCGAGTCTTGAAAGCCACAGGACGAAATCCCTTTCAGGTGACATCTGTAATTGACACTCAGGTACGGTATTTTCTATACTTTTTCGGAGAAAAATGCAATGATTTTGCAGGATCGTTGATGCCTTTGGGTCTCAGGTTTTATCTGAATGTTTGCATCTGTGAACGACAATTGAGGACGAAGATGGGGCCTTCGAGGATGCGACGGCCATTGAGGAAGAACTGGCCCGGTTGAAAAAGAACTGGAAAGGGTGGGAACAGAGACGGGCCGCGGCCGTAAAAGAGCGGATGATTTTACTGGGGCACGAGGAAGCCCATTGAAAAAAACAGCAAACCCAATGACAGGAATCGAGAATAATGATGAATATCTCTTTACTTAGGAAGGAAAACACAGGGGTAGTGATCGTGGACATGCAGGAAAAACTCATGGGGGTCATGGAAAGAAAGGAACGGGTGATCGATCGAGCCGTCAAGCTCATTCACCTTGCAGAGGTGTTTGACCTCCCGGTCATCCTCACTGAACAGAATCCCAACGGACTGGGGTCAACGCTTCCAGAGATTCAGAACCATCTGCCCACATATGCACCCATAGAAAAACTGGATTTCGACTGTTTAAACGTGGAAGCCTTTAACAAACGCCTCGAAGAGGTCCGACTGCACAATATCCTCCTTATGGGGGTGGAAACGCACATCTGCATTTTTCAAACCTGCATCTCCCTTTTGGAGCGGGGATACCAGGTGCATATCCCTCACCATGCAGTGGATTCCCGGACAACGGACAACTGGAGCATCGGACTGGATCTCATGCGGGACGCGGGAGCAGTGATTACCTCGACCGAAGCGGTCATTTTTCAGCTGTTGAAAAAGGCCGGGACTGAAGAATTCAAGAAGATGCTCGCATACGTGAAATAGGTAGGACTCACTCAAAAATAACTTCCCAGGTTCCCATCTCAGATTCGAGCCTCCTCCTGGCTGGCAAGAAACCTGCAGCCTGGACAGGTTTCGTTTTTGAGCCGTTGCGGGAATGCTTCTGGGTCCTTCTATCTCCGGCCCCAGGCAGGAAAATCAATATGTTACAAATCGGAAACCTGATATTGAACAACCGGCTGATCCTGGCTCCCATGGCAGGGATCACCAACGTGCCGTTCAGACTGATCGCCAAAAAAATGGGGGTGGCCTTGGTCACCACAGAAATGGTGAGTGCGGCCGGCCTGGTGAGAGGTGGGGGAAGGACCTTCAATTATCTCAAAACCACTCCTCGAGAAAAGCCCCTGGCCGTCCAGATATTCGGGTCTGATCCCCTGACCATGGCCGAGGCCGCAAAGATCGTTGTCCAGGCCGGGGCCGATATGGTGGACATCAACATGGGGTGTCCTGCTCGCAAAGTGGTCCGGACCGGCGGGGGCGGAGCCCTGCTCCAGACACCGGATCTGGCCGCAGAGATGGTCTATGCGGTGGGCAGGGTCTGTTCTGTCCCCTTAAGCGTCAAGATGCGGGCCGGGTGGTCACCGGACAGCCCCACGGCCCCGGACATTGCGGCCCTGCTGGAACAGGCCGGAGCCCATGCCGTCACCGTACATCCCAGATACGTCACTCAGGGTTTTACAGGATCGGCCGACTGGACCATCATCTCGGCGGTCAAAGAACGGCTTCATATTCCGGTCATCGGAAACGGCGATATAACCACCCCACAGATGGCCCTTACCATGCAAAAGGAGACCCGATGCGACGGGGTGATGGTGGGCCGGGGGGCCATCGGCAACCCCTGGCTGCTGAGGCAGATTCTGGATCTTGAAGCAGGACATCCCTTTCGCCAGCCCACCCTCGCTGAACGGCGGGCCATCATCCTGGCGCATTTCGAGTTGCTGACAGATCTGATGGGAGAGGCCCGGGCATCCAGGGCCATGCGGGGGCACCTGCTGAAATATACTCGAGGTCTTCCATACAGCAGCCGGTTCAGGGGAACCTTTACAGGGATCAAGGATTTACGGACGATTATAAAGGCCATGGACAACTACTTTTCCACATTGAACAGATCCACGCTACCGCTTTCCATTACCCATCCCACCAGGAAGCAGCAGGGAGCGGCCCGGACATGAAGGTCAAACTGGCCAGAACAGCGGGCTTCTGTATGGGAGTTCGCCGTGCCATGGAAATGGTCATGACAGAGGCCAACAAGAATGAGGACCCGCTTTTCACTTTCGGCCCCCTCATCCACAACCGCCAGGTCCTTGAACTGCTGGAATCCAAAGGCGTCCGGGCCACCACAGATCTGCAGGGGCTCGACCGGGGCAGAATCATCATCAGGGCCCATGGCATTCCCCCGCAAAAACGGGACATGCTGGAGCAAAGCGGGCTTACGGTCATTGATGCCACCTGTCCCAAGGTCACCCGGGTCCAGGCCATCATTCGCCACTATAGCCACAAAGGCCACACAGCCGTCATTGTGGGGGATCAAAACCACGCCGAGGTCATAGGCCTCATGGGCTACAGCCAAACCTCCACCCACGTGATTCAGGAGGAAGGGCAGGTGTCAGTCCTGCCGGAGCTTGAAAAGCCGTTTGTGGTGGCCCAAACCACCCAGAATGCTGAGAACTTTAATCAGATAGTGACTGCCCTTAAGTCCCGTTTTCCAGACATCCAAATCTTTGATACCATCTGTGATGCCACCCATGAACGACAACAGGAAGTAAAGACCTTCAAGGGCCATGTGGATGCCATGGTGGTGGTGGGTGGGTACCACAGCGGCAATACCCAGCGGCTGGTCCAGATATCCAGGGAAGAGGACATGCCCACCTTTCACGTGGAAACGGAAAAGGATCTGGACAAGGACAGCCTCTCCCGAATGAACGTGATCGGTCTCACTGCCGGGGCCTCTACCCCGCACTGGATGATCAAAACCGTGGTCAAAGAAATTGAGGGGATTCGAGACTGGCGTGAGACCCATCTGGTTCGTATGTCAAGGCAAGTCTTGCGCTTCCTGGTGCTGAGCAACCTCATCGGTGCCGCCGGCGCATTTTCCCTGGCCTATGCCGCCTCTGTGCTGACAGGCCAGGGCCACAATCTGATCTTTCCTGTGCTGGCCTTCTTTTATATCTATGCCATGCACGTATTCAACCGGTTTCTGGACAAGGGGGCCAGTGCCTATAACGAACCCGACAGGGCCGCTTTCCTGAAGCGATACCGGACCCTCCTGGTAGTCACCGGCATGACGGGCTTAATCACAGCGCTGATCCTGGCTTACACCATCGGCATTTTAACCTTCCTCGTACTTCTGGGGTTAAGTGCACTGGGCATTGTCTACAGTATCCCCGTCGTTCCCAGAGCAATAAGGCAAAGGTACCGATTTGCCCGGATTAAAGACATCCCCGGATCCAGAAGCCTTTCCGAGGCCCTGGCCTGGACCGCCATTATCATTGTCCTTCCCCTCCTTGAGACCGGCGGAATGAAATGGCCTGCCGCCGTTGCTGCGGGTTTGATCGTGTTCTGGATGAGCTATGCCAGGGCCATCGCCTACAGTCTGTTCCAGGTGCAGGGGGACCTCATGGTGGGCACGGAAACCCTGCCCATTGCGCTGGGGGAGAAACGGACGCTGACGCTTCTCAGGGTCATCCTGATGGTCATCGCCTTCATCCTGATATTATGCCCCTTTTTAGGCATCACCGATCCCATGACTTTTCTCATGCTGTTCCCCTTATTCACCCTGTCCCTTTGTCTCGTAGCCTATGAAAAGGACCGGCTCTACCCCGGTATCGCCCTCGAGGCCCTGGTGGAAAGCAATTTTCTCATGACCGGCCTCCTGGCATTCATCTGGCAAGTCCTGCTTTATTAATTGGTAAATTCGGGGAGGAAAACCGCAATGACTGACTTTAGTTACGCCAATGTGCAAAAAGAGATGACAGTTTACGGCTACGACCGGGTGGTCAAAAGCCACTGCCGCATGTG
Source organism: Desulfobacteraceae bacterium (assembly GCA_041685955.1). Taxonomy (GTDB): domain Bacteria; phylum Desulfobacterota; class DSM-4660; order Desulfatiglandales; family Desulfatiglandaceae; genus JAIPDZ01. The sequence continues at coordinate 8,124 of JAWLET010000089.1, forward strand.
TCACGGCGGCTGCGGGGTCCTGGTCTATATGAAAGACGGGAAAATCGCCAAAATCGCCGGCGATCCGGACTGTCCCATCAACCACGGCACGCTCTGCAGCAAGGGGATTGCCTCGGCCCAGCTTGTCTATCATCCGGACCGCCTGACCCATCCAGTAAGACGGGTCGGCCCCAAGGGGAGCGGTAAATGGGAACGGATTTCCTGGGACCAGGCCTTGGATACCATTGCGGAGCAGATTCTGGGATACAAGGAGACATTCGGGGCTGAATCCGTTGTGCTGGGCTATGGCACCGGAAGAGAGAACGAGGCCGTGACCTACCGGTTCGCCAACCTCCTCGGCAGCCCCAATGTGCTGACCGCCGGACATTTCTGTTACGGGCCCAGGATCGCCACCAGCATCATCACCTGCGGCACCAATCCCATCGTGGATTATGAAAACCATCCCAAATGCATCATGGTCTGGGGCAACAATCTGGTCATCAGCAATCCCGACTGTTATAAGGGCGAGCCCTTTTCCGTAAGCCTGGATCAAGGGGCCAAGCTGATCGCAGTGGATCCCAGGCTGACCCGGATTGCGGCCCGTGCCCACATATGGCTCCGGCTCAGGCCGGGGACCGATACGGCCCTGGCCCTGGGCATGCTCCATGTCATCGTCCATGAAGGACTCTATGATCAGCAATTTGTTGAGGATTACGTCCATGGTTGGGATCCCTTTGTGCAACGGGTGAATGAATACCCACCCGACAAGGTGGAGAAAATCACCTGGGTTCCCAAGGAAAAGATCATCTCTGCGGCCCGGCTGTTCGCCACCACAAAACCCGCTGCCATTCAGTGGGGGGTGGCCATTGAACAGCAGATAAATTGTGCGGACAACAACCGGGCCCTTATGGCCCTCATGGGAATCACCGGGAACATCGATGTGCCCGGTGGTCAAGTCCTGTTCCGACCCCCGCCCATCCGAAACGTGGGGCACTTCGGGGCCCATGCCAGGCTGTCGGATGTTCAGCGGGAAAAACGCCTGGGGGGGGATCGGTTCCGGCTGGCCGGCCAGTTCGCCATCATCAATCCCAAGTGCGTATGGGATGCCATCATAGAGGAAGACCCCTACCCGGTCAAAATGCTCTTTTTCATCAGTTCCAATCCGCTCATGACCCGGGGCAATGCCCGCGAGGTCTACCAGGCTCTCAAGAAGGTGG
>JAWLET010000090.1:0-9252 GCA_041685955.1 Desulfobacteraceae bacterium
CTTGAGAGAAGGCAGCCTGGATCTCATTTCCCGGGTGGATATCCTGATCGCATCCCAGCCCTTTGCCGAGGCCTTGACCGGGTCAATGGCAGGCCCTGAAAAGGCCCTTGGGGAACTGAGGGCTTTGGGACCCCGACAGGTGGTGATCACCCTGGGTGCAGAAGGGTCCATCGGGCTTGACCGATCAGGAATGGTACGCCAGCAAGCCTTTTCCGTCACGGCCAGGGACACCACCGGCGCAGGGGATGTCTACCATGGGGGCTATATTTACGGGGTGTTACAGGAATGGCCCATGTCCAAGTGCATGTTATTTGCTTCGGCCGCAGCCGCGCTCAAGTGCAAAAGAGGTGAAGGCTGGCAGGGCATACCGGGTTTGCAGTCCGTTAAAGCGCTGATGGAGGACGCTTGAAGCGCTCAGTCCCGCTTGAACGGCTGGCCGGGGAATGCGCTCGCTGAGCATTTTCATGGAACCGGCCATTTCAAAGGGGCATTATTCGAATTCCCTTGAAATTTTACTTTAAATCAGGTAAAAAATGACAAAATCATTGTGTGGAGGAACAAGATATGAAGGCCCTTGTCACGTACTACTCGGAGACCGGAAACACGGAAAAACTGGCGCATGCCATTTATGATGGCATTGAACAGGCCAAAAAGGAAATTGCACCCGTAGCGGATGCCGCTGATCTGGATACCTATGATGTCATTTTCTGCGGGTTCCCGGTGCAGTCTCACAGCGTTCCCGGAAAGGTCCGGGCATTTTTGAAAAAGGTTCCGGAAGGGAAACAGCTGGCCCTCTTCGCCACTCACGGCTCGCTCAGGGGAGGACAGTTGGCGGTTACGGCATTTTATGATGCGCTGACTGTGGCCCAGCAGGCCACCATCATCGGGACCTTTGGCTGCCAGGGCAAGGTAAAGCAGCAGATCATTGACGCCCTCATGCAGAAGGCCGAGCATCAGGCATGGGCCATGGAGGCCCAGGGGGCCATGGGACATCCGGATACAGCGGATTTAGAAGACGGTAAGGATTTTGCCGCAGCCATGGTGAAGAAGGCCCGGGCTTCCTTATAGGCGACTATCTCTGTGATAAGAGTTACGGCCGCCCTGCGCCTTTAGGCAGCGTGGTTTTGGCGCAGCAGTAGATGATGAAACGCCCTGTGATCATGGGACCGATCCTCCATAGGGGCCCTTTCCAGGGGCTTTTGGAACCGGATCGGTTCCTAAACCCACAGTCTGATGAAGGGTCAGGCTGGACTGTTGACTTCACTACACGCCCCATGTCGCCGACAGGAAGTGCCTGATTCCCTGATGAGGTTAGGCCACTTGCGTCGGAATGGACTTTATCCTTCATTATCATCCATTCATCGTGTTTTCAGGTTCTGATTAGATCCGAATAGGAAACCGTATCGCCGGAGTGAGAGAGGCGCCCGGATCAGGAGGATTTTATGATGACACCGATACTATACATCATTGCCATTCTCTGGATTGCACTGGGGACATTTCTGATCGTGTTTACCGATAGAACACGGGACACCCTCGGACGCGTGTTTGTTGTGGAGCGGATAAAGGTGCTTTCCCTGCTCCCCTTGGTTTTCGGTGCGCTTCTGATCATCGGCGCCTTTTCGAGCAGCGACCCTTTTTGGTTTGTGTTCACCCTCGGGATTGTGGGCCTGGCCAAAGGGATCTATTGGGTAATGGCACCTCCGGCCCAGGCCAAGAGGCTTTTGGACTGGTGGTTTTCAAAGGCCACACCAGAGACCATCCGTTTTTGGGGCCTACTTGCTTTTGTGTTCGGGATCCTGTTGATGGCCTGTATTCAATAGCTATAAAGGGCGAACCCGCGTCCCCTAAGGATGATTCAACCAGGAGTATATTGTGAGCCGTTTAAAGGACATGATCAAAGGGGTTGCTCCGGTCCACGAGCGGCGGCTGGAGTTGCGCACCTATCCGGTCCAGGACGATCAATTGGTGGTGGAGGGGTGGCTCAGAGACGAACGATTTGTGTCCGGGTATCACTGGAACGGCGAGCCCCGACCCGGCGGTGTGGTCCATCATATGGGTGTTCGATTTCTGGTGGGCGGCTGGCCGGTGACTATCCTGGATGTGGAAGCTGAAATGCCCTGGATCCCTCACGAGATGTGTCCCACTACCCTTGATGGGGTGAAACGACTTGTGGGGATTAAGATTGCTTCCGGGTACACCGAACAGGTCAAAAAGCAGTTGGGCGGGGTCAAGGGATGCAACCATATGACCCATCTCATGGTGGTCATGGGCACGGCCGCCCTCCATGGCTACTGGACCCATTACTCCCGGGAGCGTCGGGAGCTTCCCCGGTCTTTGGAGGAGTTTCAGGGTCTGTCCACCCTGGTGAACAGCTGCAAGCTGTGGGGGGAGGATGGACCCATCATGAAGGAAATTCGGGCCCACCTGGAGGCCTGAAAAAGCCCCGACCCCCTGAACGCCTCCGGGGCAATCCTCAGGGAATCGGGCCGTGGGCTGATCCCATGAAAAAAGTTAACCAATCTCCATGAGCTGGATCTCAAAGGTAAGATCCTTGCCTGCCAGTGGATGATTGGCGTCCAGTGTCACCACCGGGTCATTGATGTCGGTGATGGAAACCACCACGGTCTGGCCGTTTTCCTGACGTAACTCCAGCTGCTGGCCCACTTCAGGCTCGATATTATCGGGAAACTGGCCCTTGTCCACTTCGATCACCATGTCCTCCCGATATTCCCCATAGGCCTTATCCGATGGGATGGTGGCGGTTTTGGTATCCGAAGGGCTCATGCCGATAATGGCCTCTTCAAAGCCCTCAATGACCTGTCCGTCGCCTATTTTAAATTCCAAAGGATCACGTTCCAGAGAAGAGTCGAATACATTCCCGTCCTCTAACTTGCCCGTATAATGAATTTTGACCGTATCTCCGTTTTTTGCTTCAGTCATGCATAACTCCTTATGGTTGTGGGTTTACGGTTGATGCCTTTTTTTCACCTGAATTATTACTCTAATGCATTTCTCCGCTTTTGCAACCCCCCCCATAGGCCAGGTCTTTCTCCAGTGTTTCCCGCTCAAAGAGCGAGATCTTCCACAGATGTCAGCGGCCTTTTCGCCAGCAGTAGAGCGAGATGGCTGTTGCTGTGGCTGAATTCAAGGAGTCCACATCCCGGTCCATGGGGATGGCCAGCTGGGCAGATGGCCTTACTGACCCGGGCAGACCGGGCCCTTCCAGTCCGGGCAGGAGGCAGAAAGTGGACGGAAATTGGAAATCCCGAAGGTCCACGCCGTTTGGAGAAAGGGTAATCAGGGGGACCTCCCCGGTGTCAAGCCTGTTGATGGAGGGTCCTTCCAAGATGGGGATTTTGAATAGGGTGCTCCCTGCGCTTCGGAGGGATTTGGGATGGAAAGGGTGGGCCGCCTCTTTAAGAATGACAATTTGTGCTGCCCCCAAAGCCGCGGCGGTGCGAATGACCGCGCCCACATTGGCCGGGTCTTGAAAAGGGATGCACACGGTGCACCCGGAGGGACACTGCTCCGGCGCGAATGGCGGAAATGGATCCAGACGGACCAGCAATAAAGGCCTGCCCGTATCAAACAGGTCCAGCAGGTGGAAAAGATCCGGACTCAGTCGATATCGGGGAAGGCCGGGGGGGACTGAAGGGGGTTGGTGATGCGAGGTGAATATAATGCCCGCACATCGATGGGGAAACGCGGCCAGGACCTCGTGAACGGGCTTAGGCCCGGCCAGGAGCGCCAGCCCCTGCTTTTTGATCCCCCTGGCCCGTCTGATTTGAAGCCAGGTCTTGAATGTGGGGTTGTCTCGGCTGAGGATCTCTCTAATTTTCATATGGGTCTGGGAGGCATCAAGGTGCGGTTTCTATCTTCGTCAACCAGTCTCTCAGGGTCTCGCCGTCAATGTTCTTTTGGCCGTAGAAAAGACGGAAAAGGTCTCGAAATCGCCTTTTAAGGTTGATATCTTCCACTGCCTCGGCCATGCATAATCGGTCTTTAATGTCATAGAAGGCCTTCAATTTGACGAACAATTCCCGGGCATGGGCATCCGGATCAGCCTTGTGCCGGCTGGTTTGAGCCACGGTCTCCAGCAGTGCCAGGAGCGGTCCCCTGTACTGGGCCATCATCCGGTAGTTGTAGTAATATACTTCACGATCCCCCTGATGCTCACGGGGAGCGAATTTGTCGATGCGCGCTGTGAGCGAGTCGAATTCATCTTTGGGCTTGCCCCTTTTTTTGATTTTTTTGACCGGAGAGAAGATGTCCATAAAAAAAGATATTCCTCCTTCCTGAACATAGGATGATGCAATGTCGCCTGCGTAAGCCTATCGATTTCCCCTTATGAGTTCAAGCACCTCAATGCATAAAAAGGCTCCCCCGGCAACCATGATAATGGTGGCCCCGGAAGTCAAGTCATAATAATAGGAGATGCCCAGGCCGGTAAGGGTGAAAAAAGTCCCCAAGACTGCGGACAGGGCCATCATTTTCCTCAATGAGCAGGTATATTGTTCCGCGATATAGGGAGGGATGGTCAGCAGGGCAATGACCAGGATCAGGCCTACGATACGGATGATCAATACAATGGACAGAGCAGTGAGGCCGAGCAGGGCGAAGTAGAGCGGTGTTACCGGCACCCCCACCACAAAGGCGAATTCCTCATCATACGACATGGCGATGAACTCTTTGTAAAAGGTGACAATGGTCAGGAAAATGACCCCGTCCAGGACGCTCAAGAGCCAGAGGTCCGTCCCGCTCACTGCCAGGATGCTTCCAAAAAGATAACTCATGAGATCGGCGTGATACCCGGGGGTCAAATCGATGAGGATAATGCCGACGGCCATTCCCACGGCCCAGAGCACACCGATGATGGTGTCTGCCCGGTGTTTGCTTTTGAGACTGACGGCCCCCATGATCAGGGAAACCCCCAGGGCGAACAGGGCCGCGCCCAGGGATGGGGAAAAGCCCAAGAAGATGGCAAGCCCGATGCCGCCGAAGGCTGCATGGGCAATCCCGCCGGAAATAAAGACCATGCGGTTGACCACAATCAAACTGCCGATGATGCCGCAGGATATGCTGGCCAGGATACCGGCCAGCAGGGCGTTTTGCATAAAACCGAACTCCAGGGCCTCCCACATGTCATTTCTCCTCGTGTTCGGGAAGCACCCTGTGAGGGATCCCATGGGCAATGAGATCCACGGGGCATTGATAGGCCATGTCCAGCATTTCTCTGGTGATTTTTCCCTCTTCATGGAAGATGAGTCGCCTGTTGACACAGGCCACGGACTTGACGTACCTGGATATGACGCCCACATCATGGGTGATGGTGACAATGGTGACGTATCGGTTCAGGGCCTTTAAAAACTCATAGAGATCGGTTTCAAAATCCGGATCCACACTGGCGGTGGGTTCGTCTAAGAATAGAATCTCAGGTTCGGTGGCCAGGGCCCGGGCAATGAAGACCCGCTGCCGCTGACCGCCGGAGAGATTGCCCACAGCCCTGTCTTTGTAGCTCCACATGCCGGCCTTTTTCAGGGCCTCCTCTACACTGGCTTTGTCCTCAGGGCTGTAGCTTTTCCCCATACGGGCCCGGGATAGCCGTCCCATGAGGGCCACTTCCAGAACAGAGATGGGGAAGGACAGGTTGAAATTGGTGTTTTGGGGGACATAGGCGATCCGGTTGTGGGCATCGTGCGGGGCCTCCCCCAGGATTTTGATGGTCCCTTTGGCGGGCTTGAGCATTCCCAAAAGGAGTTTGAGCAGGGTGGTTTTTCCGCCGCCGTTGGGCCCGAGAATCCCCAAGAAGTCGCCCTGTTCGAGGGTAAAGGTGACCCCCTCGAGAACGGGAACCTTCTCATGGTAAAACCACAGGTCCCTGACTTCAATGGCCGGTACATCGGTCATGATGACCCCCCGGTTCAGATGGAGTGAAAGGCATTCGGGGCCCTTCAGGTTGGACGGGGATCGATCTTCAGCGTGAAATCCGAGGCCTTTGCGGAATGGGTGAGTTCCCCTACGGAGATCATATCCACACCGCTGCGGGCCACCGCTGCCACGCTTTCGAGCGTAATCCCACCGGATGCCTCCACCAAGGCGGCGCCACTGATCAACCCCACAGCTTCCGTAAGGAGGGGAGGGGACATGTTGTCCAGCAGGATAATATCCGCCCCCGCCCTGCAGGCCTCTTTCACCCCTGCCAGGTCTTCTACTTCAATCTCAATTTTCAAGGTGTGGGGGATCTGGTTTCTGGCGTTGTGTACGGCTTTGGTGATGGAGCCGGCTGATGCAATGTGGTTATCCTTGATCAGGACCCCGTCAAACAGGCCGAAGCGGTGATTATGGCCGCCCCCGGTCCGAACTGCATATTTATCAAGCCATCTGAGTCCGGGCGCGGTTTTCCGGGTATCCAGGATCTTGGCCCGGGTGTCTTGGACCCTTTCCACATATTGCCGGGTCAGGGTGGCAATGCCGCTCATCCGTTGAATGAAGTTGAGGGCCGTGCGTTCTCCCTTGAGAATGGCATCCAGCGGTCCGTCCACCGTAGAGATCGCCTGGCCGGGCGAAATCAGCTCCCCGTCACTGAAGTCTGACTGAACGCGAATATCCGGACACACCATGGTGAAGGTGGCCTCGAACACGGCCATGCCCGCCAGGACCAGTGGCTCCCGGGCCAAGAGGGATGCCGTTCCCCGGGGGTGGTGGTCCAGAACGGCCTGGGTGGTTACGTCTCCCGGTCCCAGATCTTCGGCCAGCGCCATTCGTACTGTGCGCTCGATGATGGGGTGGGGCTCAATCATGGATTCCCTCCAGGAATGAAAGATTTTCCTTCAGTTTTGACAGCTTGGCGGAAAGGGCCTCTGCTTTTTCCCGGACTTCCGAGACAACCTCCGTAGGGGCCTTGTGTAAAAATCCCTTGTTGGAGAGCTTTCTGTCTGCGATTTCCCATTCCTTTTCCAGCTTCTTGATGCCCTTTTTTATGCGTCTTTTCTCTTCTTCAAAATCTATGAGCCCTTTGAGCAGCACATGAACGGAGATCTGTTCAAACACCGCGGTGGCCGAGGCCTCGGGCTTGGGCAGAGCCGTTCCCACTGAGACCGTGTCCACCTTTGCAAGGGCCTTGAGATGATCCAGGTTCCGATTGAGGATGTCCCTGTGATGGGCCTTTACAGCATCCACCACCACGCTTACGGTTTTGGAGGGCGGGATGTTCATTTCCCCTCGAATGTTCCGGATTCCCGAAATCACCCCTGTCAGGATATCCATCTCCTGTAGAGACGTTTCATCCGTTGGAAAATCTGTGGCGCAGGGGAAAGCGGCGGTCATGATACTCCCCGGTTTTCCCGGCATTTTCTGCCAGATTTCTTCGGTGACAAAAGGCATAAAGGGGTGCAGCAGCTTGAGAGATGCCGTGAGTATCTCAAGAATATTGGCTGCTGTGGCCTGTTTCAGTTCAGTATCTTCCCCATACAGGTGGTATTTGGCCATCTCAAGATACCAGTCACAGACTTCATGCCAGACAAACTGATAACACAGATCCGCGGCCTCATTAAATTGATAATCCTCTATGGCCTGGGCCACCTGTTCACTGACACGGGCCAGTCTGGTGAAAATCCAGCGATCCGCCAGGGTGGAAGGGAGGTTTTGGGGGCCTGTGGTTTTAATGGGCCCAATATTCATCAGGACGAATCGAGCCGCGTTCCATAGCTTGTTGACAAAGTGGCGGTACCCCAATATCCGCTCTTCGGACAGCTTGATGTCCCGGCCCTGGGCCGCCAGCGCGGCCAAGGTGAAGCGAAAGGCATCTGTTCCGTATTGATCCATGACTTCAAGGGGGTCGATGACATTTCCTTTTGATTTGCTCATCTTTTTCCCTTCGGCGTCTCTGACCAGGGCATGGATATACACATCCTTAAACGGGATATCTCCCATGAAGTGGATTCCCATCATCATCATCCGGGCTACCCAGAAAAAGAGGATGTCAAATCCGGTCACCAGGGCTGAGGTGGGATAGAAGGTGGACAGCTCTACAGTGGAATCGGGCCAGCCCAAGGTGGAAAACGGCCAGAGGGCCGAGCTGAACCAGGTATCCAGGACATCCGTTTCCTGTACCAATTCCGGGTTGCCGCAGTGGGCGCATCGCTCAGGGGCCGCTTTGGCCACATGGACCCGGCCGCACGCCGCACAGTACCATGCCGGAATCCGGTGCCCCCACCAGATCTGCCTGGAGACACACCAGTCCCGGATATTGTCCATCCACTCAAAATAGACCCCTTCCCAGTGGACCGGATAGATCCGGGTCCGGCCCGAGCGTACGGCGTCACCGGCTGCCTTGGCCAGGGGAGCGGTTTTGACAAACCACTGCTTACTCAGCAGGGGTTCGATCATGGTCTTGCACCGATAACAGTGCCCGATGGCATTCCGGTAAGGCTCGACCTTTTCCAACAGACCCAGCCCCTCCAGGTCCCGGACGATCCTCTCCCGGCACTCGAACCGGTCCATGCCCTGGTAAGGACCGGCCAGTTCATTCATGCGGCCCTGCTCATCTATCACCTTGACCCGTTCCAGTTGATGGATGTTTCCGATCTCAAAATCATTGGGGTCATGGGCGGGGGTGATCTTGAGGGCCCCGGTCCCGAACCAGGTATCCACGTACGAATCAAAGATGACCGGGATGGGTTTATTGAGTACGGGAAGGAGCACCCGGACCGCTTTGAGATCTGCGTATCGTTTGTCTTCCGGATTGACCGCCACTGCCGTGTCTCCCAACAGGGTCTCGGGCCGGGTGGTGGCCACGATCAGATAGCCGCGGCCCGATTCAAAGGGATACCGGATATGGTAAAGCCGGCTCTCCTTTTCCTGGTGCTCCACCTCAAGGTCGGCCAGGGCCGTGTGGCATCTGGGACACCAGTTGATAATGTAGTCTCCCTGGTAGACGAGCCCTTCTTCATGGAGCCGGACAAATACCTCCTTGACCGCCCTTGACAGCCCTTCATCCATGGTAAACCGCTCGCGGCTCCAGTCGCACGAACAGCCCAGGCGTTTCAATTGATTGAGTATAAGCCCCCCGTATTTCCGTCGCCATTCCCACACGAGGTCAATGAACTTCTCCCGTCCCACGGTATGTCGGTCCGTTCCTCTGGCGGCCAGATCCTTTTCCACCACATTCTGGGTGGCAATGCCTGCATGATCCGTACCGGGTTGCCACAGGACATTGAACCCTTGCATCCGCTTGAACCTGCACAGGATATC
>JAWLET010000091.1:0-9246 GCA_041685955.1 Desulfobacteraceae bacterium
CGGTGCGGAAAGATGCCTGTGCGCACTAAAGGAAGGCGGGATTGCACTGGGTATCTTCACCCGCAACAGCCTTCAATCCGTTAAGAGAGCTCTCCTTGAATTTGAGTACATCAATGTGGATGATTTTGCTGCGGTGATCACCCGGGAAGGGTCCCCGCCCAAACCCCATCCCGGGGGTGTTCTTGCGGCCACACAGGCCATGGGCATTTCACCGGCGGCGTTGATGGTGGTGGGAGATTTTCGGTTTGATATTATTGCCGGAAAACGCGCAGGCGCCAGGACAATTTTTTTGACCAATGGGGAGTTGCCCCGGAGAAATGAAGATGATTCCCGCCCGGACTTTGTCTGCACCTGTTTTGAGGAAATACTCCAAGTGCTTTGTCGAGATCTTTGAAAAACACCTCCTTTTGTCCCATCTCAGCGTCTCCCGCTCAAAGAGCGGAAATCTTTTACAGACCTGACTTCAATCCTCGACCTATTGAGTAAACCTGCAGTTTGTCCCCGGTGTCCCAGGGCAGCCCACTGAAAATAGCCGAAACAATATGAGATTAATTGGCCTTGACCAGGAGGATCTGGCCGGGGAAGATGGTACTTCGGGGCGTCAGTCTGTTCAGGCTGAGGAGTTCGGAGAGTTCCATCTGGTGTTTTCTGGCGATCAAATAGGGGGAGTCTCCCTTTGAGACGGTGTAGGAGCGGGTTTGCATCGTTTGGGTGCTGGCAGAAACCTGAGGGATTTTCAATACCTGACCGATGCTCAACCCGGTGTTGTTGAGGCCGTTCAATGACTGAATGGCACTGGTTGTGGTGTTGTACCGGCGGGCGATCTTCCAGAGTGAATCTCCTTTTTGGACCTGATAGCTGCTGGGCCGGTTGCGGACCTTCGCTGTGCGGGTGCGGGAAGAGGTTGATCCGCCGGGGATTTTCAACATCTGGCCAATGCTCAGGCGGCTGGTGTGCAACCGATTCAGGGACTGGATTTCCTTGGTGGTGGCATTGTACCGCCGGGCGATCTTCCAGAGCGAGTCTCCCTTTTTAACCCTGTACCTGGCAGGCGGCGATGTTGTGGAAGCAGCCTTTTTATCCCTTTGGGTTGAGCTGGCCGCATATCTCTTGGCAGTGGGTATCTTCAGTTGCGACCCGGCCTTGATATATCGCTTGCTGTTCAGGTGGTTGGCGGCCATGATAGACCTGACGCTGGTCCTGTATCGACTGGCTATGGTGGAGAGGGTGTCGCCCTTTCTGACTCTGTAGGTCGCATAGGAGGGAAGGCCGGGGCGGTCGCGGGGTATGGTGTCCAGTTTTGCCAGAAGTTCTTTCCCCATGCCTTTGGGCATATTGAAGGCGTAGGGTCTGTCCGGAGTGGAATAGTACCGCAAGGCAGGATTTAAGTCCTTCAGGGTGTCATAGGGAATTCCCAGATGTTTGGCCATGGTCTTGAGGTGTAACGGCTTATTAATGGTGACCACATCGGTTCGAAGTGGTTTGTCTACGGATGGAAGGGTAAAGCCATAGGCCTTGGGATCGTTGATGATATGAAGGACGGCCAGGAATTTGGGTACATAAAAGGCCGTTTCCCGGGGCAGTCTGGAGTAGAGATCCCAGAAATGGTCCAGATAGTCGATCCGTTGATCCTTTATACATCTGAGGACTCGCCCTTCCCCGCAGTTGTAGGCTGCAAGTACCGTGAGCCAATCCCCGAAAATCTGATGGAGTTCCTTGAGATAGGCAATGGCTGCCTGGGTTGATTTCTCTGGATCCATCCGTTCATCCACCCACCGGTCCCTTTCCAGGCCATACTTATAGCCGGTAGAGGCGATAAACTGCCACATGCCCAGGGCCCGGGCCCTGGAAAGCGCCCTGACCTTGTATCCGCTTTCGATAAGGGGAAGCCAGGAGAGCGATTCAGGGATGCCGGCTTTCTTCAATTCACGCACAATGGCGGGACGGTATTTTCCTGAGCGTCGATAGGCCTTTAAAAAGAAATCTCTCTCTTTTCCCTGAAAAAGTTTGATGGCATGTTCCACATCCTTGTTCATGGTAAGGGGGATGGCATGATGATTCCCGTTTACCACGGAAAACCTGGAAGAATAGACTCGCATGACTTTCTTGGCGATGGTGATCCGGAGATCATCCCTCTGCTGCAGAATATCGGGAGATGGATCGGTATCCACTTGCAGGATGAGAGAATAGGCCTGGTCCAGGGCGTCCATGGCGTTTTCCAGATCTCCCTGGACCCAGAAATCATTGGAGACATTGCAAAACTCCATGGCCGAATCGAGCAGTTCCTGATTGGTCTTGCCTCGGGTTTCGGTATCTGAAGGGGTGGTCTTTTTTTCGGATTTTTGAGTGACCGGTGCAGGTATTTTTATCTCCGGACCGGGTCCGGCCGATTCAGTTCCTGTCCCGGGTTGGGTGAACACCTGGTTTTCGCTTTGGAGTTCTTGAAGCGGAGCCTGGTGCTGCTGTTGATCCGGGCTGGAAGATGTATCCGGGTCGGTGTCTTTGACTGCCGTTGATTGTTCCGGGAGGCCAGGTTTGGAGTTGACCTGACGGGTGTCGCTGACGCAGCCTCCCAGGAAGAGGAGGAAGAGCGAAACGCATAAAACCGTGAAGACGAGGTTGAAATGGACCGATCTCCATTGAATGTGTGTTTTCATATCCGTATGATTTGGCATCTTGGTTTATAATTCCCCGCCTGCCGTTAAGGCACGAGCGGACAGACAGCAGAAAGCGAATGGTTCCTGCCCTGAAACTTGAAAACTAAAATCTGGAATGTAGGCATCCCTGCTAAGACGGGAGTTCCAGGGAGTATAGAAAATAGGATGTTAATGGTCAAGGACCTTTTCAGGATTTATTTTTCTCCTCTGAACCGGGGAATCTGGCCTGCATCAAGATTTCGACAAGCTTTTTTTCTGTATTGAGGGCCGGCTTTTCCAGGACAGTTTCGGCTAAACCCTTGAGTATCCGGCCCACTTCCGGTCCCTGAGGCATACCGGTTACGGTCATCACTGTACGTCCGTTTATGCGCAGATCCTTGAGCCCCAGGGGCGGGGCGGCGCTGAGTTCGGTGTTGATCCGTTTTTCAAGGACATCCAGCTCTTTTAAGGCCGATTCCCTGCAGGCATGGGTGGCCAGGTCAGCCCTGCGCAGGGCCAGAAGGTCCGGGATCTCATTCCTCCCGACCCGCCGGATGAGGCGCCTGACTGCAGCGTCACTCCACTCAGGAGTGTATCCGATGAGATGATGTCTTATCAGGTGGGTGGCCTTCGTACTGAAGGCTTTACTGAATCTCATTCGGCCCAGGATGGTTTCAGCCATTTTAGCACTTTCTTTTTCATGATCGTAAAATCGCCAGACACCGCCTGTTTTTGTCCGTACCCTGGGTTTGGCGATGTCGTGCAGGAGCGCAGCCACTCGCAGTACCGGTTCCGGGGCCACACGGTCCACGGTTTCCAGGGTGTGTTTAAACACCGTATGGCGGTGATAGGAATTCTGGCGCTTGAGATATCCTTCCAGTAGTTCTGGCATCAGATGGGTGAGGAGGCCGGTCCTGCGCAGGATGTTGAAGGCTGTGGAGGGTTTCCGACTCATGAGGATCTTGAGAATTTCCTCCCGGATACGCTCAGGCGCAGCTGAAGTGATCAAAGGGGCCATGGCGGAAAGGGCTGCTGAGGTCTCCGTCTCGAAGCCGTATGTGAGTTCCGCCTGAAGCCGTATGGCCCGAAGGAGCCTGAGGGGATCCTCCTGGAATCTCGCTACAGGGTTGTGGACGGCCCGGATCTGTTTGAGCTGTATATCCCTGCGCCCGCCATGAGGATCAATGAGGGCATCCCTTTCCATGTCCACCGCCATGGCGTTGATGGTGAAATCGCGGCGCGACAGGTCACCTGACAGGCTTTTTTCCGTCCCCCTGAAAGGCGTCACCTCAATATGTTCTCCTGAATTCACCACGGTTACCGTATGGTGTTGGAGGACCACACATCGTTTGTCTCTGAATATGCGCCGGATTGTGCGGGTATCGGCAGAAGTGGCCACATCCCAGTCCGTCACAGGTCTTTTCAATAGGGCGTCCCGAACCGCACCGCCAACGATGTAAGCCTGGTGAGAGGCCTGCCTGAGCCGGTTTATGACCGTCAATACGGAGTGGGGAATGTGACGAAACATAGCGCCTCACCCGATTTTTTGGGACATATCGCGCAATCTGTGACTGAACCGTGACAATCGTTTCAGGTTTTCCGAGGTCGCATCCTGAGATGGAGTGCCGGGTTTGAGGATATCCGATTTGAGCAGGCGAACGGCATTTTGGAAATTGAGCTGGTTGACCGCTTCTATATGGTTGATGACCCCCTGTTTGTTAAATCGTTGTCCCAGATAGTTCATGTTTTTCACCATATCAGAACGCTTTTTTCCCCTTTTTGCATCCTGGATCATGGCGCTCGCTGCAATCCAGTACGATTCCACAAACGGTTTTATGAGTTCCGCCCACAGCGGTAACGCATCATACCCAAGCTTGGTAAGCCGGTATCCGCATTGATTCTCTATTTCGTCTTTCACAATAAAGCCTGCGTCCATGAAGTAAGTGATGGCTTCATCCATCTTTTCCGTGTCGTTTTTTGTTTCATCATAAATAAACTCATACCGAAACACGTTTTTCAGAAAATCATGGTCGGTGCGGATTTGCCCAGGGGTCTTGATTTCCTCTTTTCCAGCCAACAGGGAGAGGGCCACAAATGTATGAGGAATAAAGTAATGGATAATGCTGTTCTTGTAATAGGCCAGTTCAGGGATCTTTTCCTCTGACAAATAATAAAAGGTTTCGGATCTGTCCACGTTTTCCAGCGCGTTGACCACGCCGCTGTTCAGGAGTGCAGCCAGGGTCTCCATCATGGCCTTCTCGTGTTGGTTCAAAGTGGATGCCATGGGCGCGTGATGCTGTTCAAGGTATGCCAGAATCGTCCGGGTGCTCTCTATCAGTTCATCAAAATGGAATCCGCGACGATGCCGGGTCAGGATGGCGGTGGCCATGAGTGCAAAAGGGGTGACCAGGGTGACCCTGTTGATGGACCGGATAAGATCAAATGCCAACACCTTGTATTCGGATGTCATGTCCTCCTGGTGCCGGATCAAAAACTTCTGAATGGATATGGGGGCGCCGAAACGAATATAGATCTTGCCGTATTTCTTTTTCAAAAAACGCCTGGCCCGGACCACCTGATGAAAGGTCTCCCCTTGTTTGTGATCACCGCTCAGCTCTTTGAGATAGGCCTTTTCTTCAATAATTCGGTCATAAACAATGGACGCGGGCACAAAAATCAGGTCTTCGCAGTATCCTTCTTTGTAGGCCTCGGTCAGGATGGAGAGAAACCCGATTTTGGGGAGAATCAGCTTTCCGCTCCGGCTTCGCCCTCCTTCGATGAAAAATTCCAGAGGATGTCCCTCCTGGAGCAGGGCCTTGATATATCGTTTGAAGATTACCGCATAAAGTCGTTCCCCCTTGAAACTTCTGCGAATGAAAAAGGCGCCTGATTTTCTGAAAAAAGTCCCCATGGGCCAGAAGTTGAGGTTTTTCCCTGCAGCAACCCTGGGAATGTGCATGTGATGGTGATAGAGGATGTAATTCAAGACCAGGTAGTCGATGTGGCTCTTATGGGAGGGGATGTATATGAGGGGACCTTTCCCGGCCCATGCCCTGACAGTGGCCATTTCTTCCTCGTTTACTTCGATGCCCTCAAACATCTTTTTCCAGATCCAGGTCAATACCATATTGGCAAATTCGATGTAGGCGATATTGTAGTCGGCAGCGATTTCATCAAAATACCGGGACGCCTCTTTCTTGAGTGATTTGAGCCGGGACTGCTTAGACAATGCCATGCTCCGGAGGGTCTTAGTGACCGTGGGGTCTTTTAAGACTTTTTCTTTGAGCTGTTGTCTGGACTTCATGACCGGGCCTAAAATGATTCTTTTCTGCCGGTCTATGCTGTCAATAAGGGTCTGCCGCACCCCTTCCGCCGTTTCTTCCATGGGGCGTGACACGGCTTTTTCCTCCAGGACCGTTTTTAAGTTGACAGGGGTTCCGAAGTCGATAAAGGCCCGGCGGTTATGTCTGAAAAAGAGCATGATCTTTCTGAGGGTCCCGGGCTTGTCCTTGAAGCCGAAAAATATTTCCAGAAGGGTGGGGTGTTCCTTTTCCGGCGCCTTTTTATACAGGACCAGGAGGGGCACGATGGTAATGGGTTTGTCCATGCTTTTTTGTGTTTCCAAAAGCAGATGCAGGTAATCTTTCTGAGCATACAGGTAGTGCTTTCGAAACCCTTTGGGATCCACCAGACAGAGCATGGAGGTGATCCCCTCTTTGACGGCGGCCTCAAAGAAGAGAGGCTTGTCCGGCAGCCGGCCATGCCTTACAAAATGACTTATGTGGAATTTCAACACGTTGAATAAATCCGACAGGGGGAGGACCAGGGCCATATTGAGATCAAAGGCGAGTTTGGGAAAGGGAAGACGGCTTTTGAGGAACCGGAAATGGTACAGGAGGTAATCCAGACCGCTTCGGTACTTGACGGCATAGACCACTGTACCTTCCCGGTTTATCTGTTTGAGTTGCGCGGCCATGTCCTGATTCAAACGGACCCGCTTGAATAACCGGTATAAAAACCATCCCAGGAAGAAGCGGGGTTTGTAGTCCAATATGAATGGAAAATAGGGTCTTTTGCGGACCATAAGACAGCCTGTCCTTTTAATGTTTTCCCCCTCAGCAAGCAGGTTTCAGGCTTTCAGCAAACCGCGGATCCGAACACCACCTATGGGTTATGCAGTGAGCAAAAAAACCTACCCTTGACTTGTAATACGGTCGACCCATTCTTTCAAGGCCAAATTGAAACGAAGATGAGGATCAAGAATTATTCCCCTGCATTGTTGACAAATGGGGCGTTATGAATGAATATAAAGAAAACACGTAAGCTTGATGAACATCCCAAGGAGGAGCGAATGTATACGCCCATGGTAGTATCGGGTCTGACTGTGGATCCGGTGACAAACAGCCCGATCGTTATTCTTAAAGCGGTGGACGGAGACGCCACCCTACCTATATGGATCGGTCTTTTAGAGGCGACTGCCATTGCCAGTGAACTGGAAGGGGTTCGGTTTTCGCGGCCCATGACACATGATCTTTTAAAGAACGTGCTGGATATGGTCAATATTAAAGTCGATAAAATTGAAGTGTGCGATCTCAAGGACAATACCTACTATGCCCTTATCCATTTCAATTTTGAAGAAAAAGAGATGTCCATAGACGCCAGGCCCAGCGATGCCATTGCGCTATCCCTCAGATTAGACGCCCCCATATTTGTGGCGGACAAGGTTATCAGCGAATCGAGCCAGATAGACCTGAAAGCAGAGCCCCAGGATAAATCGGAGAAAGGGAAAAAATGGCAGGATATCCTGGAAAATCTCAATCCTGAGGATTTCGGGAAGTATAAAATGTAATTAGGGCTCCTTGTAACCCCGAACCTCCCCCCACAGGCGGTAATTGGATTCCCCCTCACTGAATTCATGAGGACAGCGGCCCTGACCGTGCAGGCCTTCATTGAATCATCCCGCAAACAGGGTGATGCTGCCTGACAGACCTGTTTTGTCCTGTAAAAATCGAGACCCATGCCCCATACCCCAAAAAGAGTGCTGTTTAATATTACCGGAGCCGTGGTGGTTGCCTTCTGGATGGTGCTCATGGGGATATGGATCAGCAGAAACCTTGACGATTCCCCACAACGCTCTGAAATAACAGGTGGAAAATCAGGCATTGACCACCTTGAACGGGAGTGGATGGAGATCTATCTCAAGGACCGTAAGGTGGGATATGCCATGAATCAGGTCAATCCCTTTGAAAACGCATATCTGATTCAGGAAGAGGTGGTCCTGAACCTCAATCTTCTGGGCCAATCCAGTGTCATGCGGTCATTGACCCGGGCTGTGGTGGATGGTGATTTTTATCTACAAACGTTCTTTTTCAGGGTGAGATCGGGCGTGGTCACTTTTCAGGTGTCAGGCAAGGTGGACGGAAATATGATGCATGTGAAGACCGGGGAGGAGAGGACAGACCGGGAACGTTTTACCGTACCATTGGACGGTCCGGTGGTG
The DNA here is from genome assembly GCA_041685955.1 of Desulfobacteraceae bacterium. Lineage (GTDB taxonomy): Bacteria > Desulfobacterota > DSM-4660 > Desulfatiglandales > Desulfatiglandaceae > JAIPDZ01. The sequence goes on from JAWLET010000091.1 coordinate 8,137, forward strand.
ATCGGCGCCGGCATGTCTCATTTCTTCAAGGGCCGCACCCTTGAGCCGGGTATGTCTTTCCAGTTGCCCCTTTTTGACCCCTCCACCATGAGCCGGAAACAGGTGAATGTCCGGGTGGTTGAAAAAGAGTCAGTGGTGATCAACCGCATTCAATACCCGGCTTATCGTCTTGAGATGCGCATGTTCGGTCAGGATCTGGCCTTCTGGGTGGACGAACAAGGGATCCTGCTAAAGGAGAAGGGGTTTATGGGGCTTACCCTGGTCAAGTCCAGCGGGGCCAGGGCCGCCAAGGACATAACAGAAGGGGAGGGCGCTGATTTCTATGAACTGGCTTCCGTTCCCGTGGAACGCAAATTAAGCAGACCCCGCAGTATCCGTCGCCTTAAGGTGAGATTGAAAGGCATCCGTCCATCCACTCTGGATATGGAGACGGTAAACCAGGGCAGGCAGCGGCTCACCGCAGATGTTCTTGAGGTTATGCAGGAAAAAGGCCCTCTGAGAGCCACATATGGCCTCCCCTATACAAATGGGTCGGGAAAGATGAAGCCCTATCTTGAACCTGAATTGACCATTCAGAGTGAGCACCCTTTGATGGTGGAAAAGGCCGGGGAGGTTTCGGCCGGGGAAAAAGATCCTGTCCAGACGGCCCGTAGATTGATGCAATGGGTGTTCTCCACTGTGGAAAAGCGGCCCGTGGTGAGTGTCCCCAGTGCGCTTGAGGTGTTAAAGCGCCGGGTGGGGGACTGCAATGAACACGCCGTGCTGCTCACCGCACTTTTGAGGGCCTTGAAGATTCCGGCCAGGCTGTGTACGGGGCTGGTGTATATGGATGGCCGTTTTTACTACCACGCCTGGGTGGAGGCCTATGTCGGTACCTGGCTCTCCATGGATCCCACCCTCAACCAGATGCCCGCAGATGCCACCCACATCAAGCTGGCCCAGGGCGAGATGGAAAAACAGGTGGACCTTATGGCACTCATGGGCAACCTTGAATTGGAGGTGATGGATTATGCCTATGATTCGCCTCATTAATCTGACAAAGGTCTATCAGGGCTTAAAAGCGGTGGACGGACTTAATCTGGAAATAGACAAAGGGGCCCGGTTCGGTTT
>JAWLET010000004.1:0-8633 GCA_041685955.1 Desulfobacteraceae bacterium
ACCCTGATTGACATGGAAACCCTCGATGGCCGCCACCACAAGATCCTTCTGGATACCGGTTGGAGCAGGGAGTATATGGATGAGGCGTATAAGCGGGAAGGCCTCGACAAGATGCTCAAAGACGGGGACATCGAGGCCCTGGTCATCAGCCATGAGCATCTGGATCACTACTGGGGTCTGGAGACCACGCTCAAATACAATCCAAACATCAAGATCTTCATACCGAGCACCTTCTATCCTGAAGGGATGTTCTATCTGCGGGGGACCGAGTATTTTGTGCCCAATGCCAAAAACCAGGTCGAACATAAGGGTGAACTGGTTCAATGCAGACCCGGGGAGATCAACAAGCTGTACGACGGCTGCGCCCTGGTGGCCTTTGATCTGCCCATTGTCATCCGGGTACGGGGGGAACAGTCTTTGTACTTCAATGTGAAGGATAAGGGTATGGTCTGTGTGACCGGCTGCTGCCATCAGGGGATATTGACCTTTGCCGACTTTGCACAGGAGAAAATCGTGGGCGGTGATAATATGTACGGCGTTTACGGGGGGCTCCATATCGCACCCTTCGGTCCAGTGCAACCGGAACGGGAACATCTCATCACCGGCATGGCCAAGTACGATTTCAAGAAGGTCGCATGTAACCACTGCACCGGCCTGTCCGCGGTTGAGAAGATGGTTGAACTGGGATATCCCCTGGTAAAGGGAACCGCCCGTTACGGGTCCAAGAGCGATCTGTATGTGGGAAACGGAGATGAGATCGTTTTTGGTTAATGTACGGATTTATAAACAAGCCGGTTGATCCGGACGAGATGCCATCCCTTCACCAGCCTCAACGCCGAAGGGATGGCTTTTCATTTGTTTAATCCTTGAAGTTACGAATGAGGGAACATTAGATGAGTGATGACTTAGACGATTTTGTAAATAACCTGCAGGAGCAGATTTTTGAGGAAACCCGGGAAACCTATGGCCAGGTCGCCTTTGAACGGTGGCTGAATCCCCAATATGCGGGGACCATGGAAAACCCGGACGGGTTCGGCCGGGTGACAGGGTCGTGTAATGATACCATGGAGATCTTTTTGAGATTTGAAGACGGAAGGGTGGCGGAGGCATCATTTCAAACGGACGGCTGCGGATCGAGCGCGGTGTGCGGGTCCTTTGCCGCTGAAATGGCCCTGGGAAAGACCCCGGACGAGCTGGTGGAGGTCACCGGGGAGGCGATTTTGCAGAAACTGGGCGGCCTGCCCGAAGAGGACCAACACTGCGCCTTTCTGGCCGGAGAGACGCTGCAGGAGGCCCTTCACGATTACATGGTAAAACAGAGAGACAAATGAATGACCCGGGGATCAAGTGGCCGCAAAAGACGGTATGAAGTGTTGCGTAAGGGCGAATACATTACTCTGAGGGGGAGAAATCATCGCCGAGTTTCTCAGCCTCATCTTCCCTGATTCGTAGTTCCAGCAAGCGTGTCTCTTTGACTTTCGTGATTTACCTATACTAAACGGGTTGGGGTTCCCCTGGGTCAACCGGTAACCGGATTACAAAGACGGCTCCTCCCTCGGGTTGATTTTTCGCCTCCAGAGAGCCTCCATGTTTACGAATGATATCCCGGCTCACGTTTAATCCCAATCCTGTGCCCATACCATTTTCTTTGGTGGTGAAGAACGGCGTGAACAGTTTATCCATAACCTCATTCGGGATCCCGGGGCCGCTGTCCGAAAATGAGATCAGGATATGCTGATGTAGAGGATCAAACGCTGTTTTGATCCGTATTTGACCGTCCTGTTGAATGGCATCGGCTGCGTTGTTCAGCAGATTGACGTATACCTGTTTGATCTCATCGGGATCCATCCACACCGGTTTCAAATCCGGACAAAACTCAGTCACAACCTCTATCTTGCCCAGGGCCATGCGATGGGCCACCAGTTTCAGTACGTCCTTTAGGTGCTGGTTCACGTCTTGAAGCTGCTTTTCACGTGCCATGCTTCGGGTGTAATCCAAAAGACCCGATACGATATGCTGGCATTGCTTGGCGTTTTTTTCGATTTTTAGCAAATCGTTATGGGTCTGAGAGTTTTCATTCGCGTCTCGAAGGAGCAATTGGCTGAACCCGAGGACGATATTGATGGCATTGTTGAGTTCATGGGCTACACTTGCAGTGAGTTGGCCCATTGCCGCCAATTTTTCCAGATTAAGCCACCGGGTTTCCCGCTGGGCACGTTCTATCTGCCAATGGTCCGGTTTTTCATCTTTTGGTCCGGAGGCGGCCGCGATATCGAAGAGCTTTTCTATATCCACATAATCTTTGGTGGTATACTCAGTAATATTAACCATTTCTTTGGTGAGCTGACTCATCTTCTTCACGTTCCTGATGATGGTGTTCAGTTCCATTTTCCCGGGCGCGTCGGTTTTCATCTGTCGTCTCAGTAGCTGTGCATTGCCGAGGACAGTAAACATGGGTGTGTTGAGTTCATGGGCTACTGCGGATGCCAACTCAATGATTCCGGTGAGTTTTTCCTGCTGGAGCTTTTCCAGTTTGACTTTGTCCGTCACGTCGGTCAACGTCTCGATCATGTACTCGACCGCGCCCTCATCTCCATAAACCGGAGAGGCCGATATTTCGGTATACCGTTCTTCCTGTGTGGCGGGATTCTTGTGCACATGGGTCATAGGGACCGGTGCCTCTCCTTGGTCGATTTTTTTCCAGGGACACAGATGGGATTCTGATTCATCTTTTTGGCAGTCATCCACCGTATCGCAAGCATTATGAAGGAGTTGATAACACGAATAGGTCAGGGCCTCTTCTTTTGAAAGGTTCATATCGGTCAAGAATTTTTTGTTTGCCATCACAATACGATATGCCCTATCGATGACCACGAGCTGGGTATTGAGACTGTCGATGACCATCTGGAGAAAATCGCGGGCCTTTTGAACTTCCTTGACATGGCGTTCCTTTTCCCGGTCACGGGATTCCTGCAGATTGCGAAAAATCCCGTAGTAGAAGGAGAGGGAGGCGATAATCACAAAAAGAAGGGTATTTACGCCCCCGGATATAGGACGGATGGCCTCCCAGAGTTCGCTTCGTCCGGTATAGCGTAGAAAGTAGCTCAGGATGTGCCCGATGGCCCGGCTTATGGCAAAGGTTCCGAGGCTGCAGGAGAGGAGAAACAGATACAGGTGCATGAAACTGTGGCGGCGCAGGCAGTAGGCCTCGCGGAAGATCCAGACAGCCAGCGCCAACATCAGCAGAGAGCCGGTACTGTCCACCAGATAGACATAGAAGAGGGGGAGTTCAATAGACATCGTCTGAAAAGGTATGTTGGGCTGCTCGACGCATTTTTCGTAATCCCAGACCCAGGCACAGGGCCGCTGGAATGCACAGGAAGTGATCCATCTGGCCGAAGAAGAAATAAATGTCGAGGGTCGAACGGGTGACGAGGTATCTGGGCAAGGTCCCCATATCGCCTTGGAATTTGGTTGGATCCAAGGCGGCGGATATGCCATGATTGATGAACGTGTTCATGTTCCAGACGGCAAAGAAGACAAAGGATAAGCGAATCAGCCGCCAGCCCTCTCCTGTACGGTGTCGTGTACGGAGCCAGATGTAGGCCATGGCTATCAGGAATCCCAGATGGGCGATCTGGTGAGCATAGAGGCCTTCGGGCGCCCCATGGGGTTGTATGGCCAATGCCGGATGAACATCGTACAGCAGGCAGCATAAACCGCTGATGAACCATAGCAATCGGCGTCGGGCAGACCGGGGGTTGCTTCTTTTTATGGATGGCCTATTGGATCTCATGACGATGAGGTGTGTTTAGGTTTTCCTGACATTCACCTTTACGTACTTCAATAAGGGTGTCCCGCCCATAGGCTCCGAAATGTTGGAGGGCATGATGCCGATCACATTGGTACCGCCGAACTGAGGATATTTGGGATCTGCTTCAATCCCTCTTAAATGGCCGAATCCCCCTGCAGCGGCCACAACTCCCTGGCAGATATCCCAGGTCACCCGGAGTTGGATGATCCGCTCACCCCACGGGCTGTAGACGGTCACCCGATCATTGTCCTCAAACCCTCGTTCGGATGCATCCACCCGATTCATCCACAGCTCGTTATTCCCCTTAAGCTTCATAAGGGTCATATTATTGAAGGTGGAGGAGTGCTCATGTTCGAACAACCTGAAATTCCCGCATACAAACGGGTATTCCTCGTCCGGTCTCAGTGAAGGATCGGGCGGTTTGTGGTCTGGTAAGGGATCTACATTCTTTTCCTCGGCGACCGGGTTTTTAAAGTTGTACTTGCCGGTCTTTGTCTTGCCAGAGGACCCGTACCCCTCCGGTGGATTCAGCCCCCCCCATTTCCTGTACTTATAATATTCATGGAAATCCGTGATGATATACCCCTTTTCCCTGAGCTCTTCCAGCGACCAGGGCGTCCCCCGCAACTGGTTACGCTGGGCCTCCTCGATATCGGTCCACGGAAAGTAGTGATCCAGACCCATCCGTTTGGCCAATTGGGTGAAAATCCACCAACTGGGACGGGAATCATAAAGGGGGGGGACCACCGCCTGCCAGTAGCTGATAAAGGCGTCGTAGAGCCAGTCGGCCTTTATCTGGCTTTGTTCCAGATAGGTGGCATCGGGTAACACCACATCCGACAAGAGGGCCGTGTTCCCCATGAAAGCATCGATGGATGCCGTGAAATCAAGACGCTCAAAGGCCTTAATGGTGGTCTCTTGGTTACCCCAGGAAAGTACCGGGTCGCCAAAGTAGTTGATAACCGCCTTGAGTTTTCCGGCCGCCACATCCCCTGGAAAATATGCCGGGGCCCAGCCCTGCCACATGTCTAAATGGTTCATTTTCTCCTTGGGCGGATTGCCGGGCGGTTTTTCCTGGCCATCACCCCACGCGCTGTTGAGCTTGCGCTTGAACGGAAGACTGGGGCCGCCCGGGGCATCCAGGGTACCCAGCAGGCCGTTTAAGGCCTGTACTGCCTGAGTGGCATGCATCCCGTTGGGGGTTTGAGCCACACCGGTCCAGCTCATAATCCCCTTTTGGCGGCTATGGGCCAGCTCTATGGCAATTCGCTCAATGGTCCGGGCGGGCACCCGGCTGATCTCTTCGGCCCACTCGGGGGTCCTGGGTATGCCGTCTTCTTTTCCCACAAGTCGATCCCTGAACGCTTCAAACCCGTAGGTCCAGTCCGTGACAAAGGTTTCATCGTACAGGTTGTTTTGGACCAGCACATAGGCAATGGCCATGGCCACGGCTCCGTCGGTTCCGGGCCGGAGGGGGATCCATTCCGTTGCTGCAGCCGCTGTTTCTGACCGCCGGGGATCAAAAACGACCAGCTTGGCGCCCCGGTTCAGGGCGGCTTTCAGCATGGCCGTTTTCCGCTGGCCGTAACTGGTGGCCAGATCGTTATTGCCGAAAAAGACGATGTAGGCTGCATTTTCATAATGGATCCAGGGTCGTTTGTCGTTCAGGTTATGCTCGTTGGCCATTCGGTTGGAGTTGTCGCACATGGGCCGATGGGACGTTTTGTGGGCCCCGTAATGATCAAAGAGGGCCTCATGGAGCCAGTTGTTCCAGTCATTCCCCCGCATATAGCCCACCTTGTGCGGTTCGGCTTTCATGAGATATTCTGCTACCTTGTTCAGGGCCTCATCCCAAGAGGCCTTGCGGAAGCGTTCATTCTCCTTGATCAGGGGCGTTTTTAGCCGATAGGCACTGTAGATGTGGGCGTTTGCAGCAGCTCCCTTGGGACAGAGGCGTCCCCCGCCCTTAGGGTCACCCGGAAGTCCTTTCAAAGACACAATGACATCGTCTTTGACCTGGGCGGTCTGGCCGCACAGGGCCCCGCAGACGTAGCAGTGTGTGGGGACTTCTCTCTGTGGCGTTTCTTCCTGAATCCCTTCCGTCAGGGTTATATACCCTTGGTCAAGCGCCAATAGCTGGATAAGACTGGCAAGGCCCTTAAAGGCCTTGATTGTGACCTTACTGGAAGGCTTTTGGGCCTCGAGATCAAAGGCCAGCATCCGTTCATTGAACAGAAAACTCATGGTCAATTCCGCCAGCCCCTGGTAAAAGGCTGATACAGCGCTGTTGGACAACACCGCACAGAACTCGATAACCCACCCCATCAGGTGGTCCCGCAGAAAATCCACCTGCTGTTTCTGAAAGTCCGGTGCGCGTTCGGGCTGTTTCTCTCCCCGAGTGATGAGATAGGCCAGAAATTCCAGTTCAACGGCGATATGGTCATCCAGGTCCTTATACGCACTGGATTTATGAACCTCCCCCTTCCGGTAGGCGCGGCGGACCGAAAAAATGGGTTCTTTCATGACCAATGGATCTCGGCTCACATAGACCGATTCATAGGGAAATGCCGGGTTTTCGCCAGCATTGAGAAATATATCTGCATATTCATAGGAGAGGGCCTTATAGGCTTCCGCCGGGGTTTTATCCTGGACATATTGCCCCAGGTTTTTGATTCCGGGCTTAAGGTCTGCGAGGGGACAGGTGTCTAAGAATTCCCGAAGAGACTCCTGGAAGGGATTTCCAGCCAGTTTTTCCAACAGCCCTTTTGGGATTTCATCGTGATACAAAAAGGCCAGAAAGCGATATATCCTCGCCCTTGCTTCAGCCAATGACGCTTCAACCATTTCTAAACCTCCGCTTGCAACCATAGTATTCGTACGGGCGGGTCCCAAAAGACGCTATTTTTCCAGGTAAATGGGTCCCTTGCTCTTTTTCTTCTGGGTGGTCAGCACCTTTTTAACCTTCTGCTCAAGTTCATCAATATCGATCGGTTTGACCAAGTATTCGTGTGCCCCCAGAGTGAGTGAGCGACGCGCTGTTTCCACCGTGGGGTAACCGGTCAACATGATGGCCTTCATATCAGGGTGATCCTGTTTCAGCCTTGCCAATACATCAACCCCACTCATGGTCTTCAGTTTGATGTCCAGTATGGCAAGGTCCACGGGCTCGCGACCCGCAAAGTCGATGGCCTCTTGCTCCTCAGTAAAAGTGGTTACGTCATGCGCCGATGACAGGATTCTTTCAATGAGGTCACAGGCATCTGTTTCATCATCCAGTACCAATATATTGGCCATAAAACCCCCTTCCGATTATTCAGAACGTTTATAATAGACAGATATTAAAGGTGCGCTTCATAAGAAAAAAAGTATCCCTTAAACAGCAGTAAGTCAAGTGTCTTTCTAAGGGCTTTGGCTCAAGCACGGGCTCTGTTATCTTGACATCCGGGGATTGATTCCATTAGGTTCAGTCAATCCGGTAAATGGAGGGCCCATGGTTATGGCGGCTCGGGTGGCATTTTGCACTGATGTGGAACAAGCAAGGAGCGACGGCATGGATTATCAAACCATTGAATACCAAGTAAGCGAGAAAGGCATAGGGGTTTTGTCTCTGAACCGTCCCCGCCGGTACAACGCGGTGGATCCGCACATGATGGAGGAGTTGGAGGCCTTCTGGAGGGAGCGGCTGTATGATCTGGAGACCCACGTTATTCTCCTTAGGGGAAACGGGAACAAGCATTTTTGTGCCGGTCTGGATATGAAATCGGCCATGAAGGATGCCCCTGACAATAATACGGACATGTTTTATCGGTTTCAGGCCCGATTGGCCCGGCTTACTCTCGCCATGCGGCAGGCGCCGCAGCCCATCATCTGTGCGGTCCATGGCGCTGCGGTGGGTCTGGGATTCAGCTTTGCACTGGCAAGTGATGTTCGGGTGGTCAGTTCGGATGCCCGTTTTTCTGCAGCCTATATCAACATCGGCCTGGGTGGTGCGGATATGGGGTGCAGTTACTTTCTTCCGCGTCTTATGGGGGCGGGGCGGGCCTATGAATTCATGTTGACCGGGAATTTCATGTCTGCTGAAGAGGCCCAGTCTCTGGGGCTGGTGAGCCGGGTAGTGGTGCGGGACGACTTACTGGACACCGCCATGGAACTGGCCCGTACCATGAACAGCAAAAACCCCATGGGCCTGCGGCTGACTAAAGAGGCCATCAATACCAACATGGATGTGGGGGGACTGGAAAGCGCCCTTCAGATGGAGGATAGAAACCAGGTGCTCCTTATCGTCCGGGGCCGTATGGACAGTGAAGGGAAATCCAGTAAATATTTTTGATGGCGTGAACCCTCAGCGGGGTCAGGGCATACCTTTTTACTCACGATTGCAGACCTTCTGAAAATGGTGCCCGTAGATGGCCAGGGTGATGGCCAGGGGCGTTAACGAGGGTCGGCGAAAGAGGGTCCATATCAACAGCCGCCAAAATTGAAACCGTTCCCTGCCGATGAGTCCCAGTCTGAAGCTGCAGCGGAAAAAGGCCAGGAAATGCTGGAAGTCCATTGCCGCTGGAATCTTGGGAGTCCGGTACTCCTTCAGAAAGGTCTTGATGCGTTTATAGTAGTGTTTAGGCGAATAGATATTGTGCATGATACTGTGGTACCCTTCCCGCAAGGTATCCAGATCCATCTGGGGGATGATATTGGTGGTGCCGTCCGTATTTCCGGACATGTGTCCCAGGAGCCTTCCCTGGGCTTTCAACCGCTCATAAAGACGGGTTCCCGCAGGGGCCTGGAGCAGGCCCACCATGGCAGTGACAATGCCGCTTTT
>JAWLET010000004.1:8733-37372 GCA_041685955.1 Desulfobacteraceae bacterium
AAAGACCCCTTCTCCAAATCGGCCAGAAACAGGGGCAGGGTCACCTCCGCCTCATTGAGCACGAAATGATCCACCTCGGGGAACTGATCGTGTTCGCTGGAGAACAGGGGGCCCCCTGCCACCACCCGCAATCCGGCCGCTTTGCACAGGGAAATGGTTTCATGGGCGGATTCCCTCTGGACCGCCATGGCGCTGATAAAGGCCAAATCCGCCCACGCCAGATCTTCCTGGGTGAGCCTGACTACATTGACATCAATGAGGCGTATGGACCAGTTTTCAGGGACCATGCCGCCTATGGTGATGAGGCCGAGTGGTGGGAATGCGGCCTTTTTGTGAATGAATTTGAGGGCGTGCTTAAAACTCCAGAAAGTATCGGGAAACTCCGGGTAGATGAAAAGGACGTTCAAAGGGTGATCTCCGTTATTTTGCGTTCAAGTTCTTTGATGGGGGTATCAGTATTCTCCAGGCAGTTCTTTGAGCTGGGCCAGTGAAAAGACAGGGCCATCCTTGCACACGTACTGATCCCCGATGTTGCACCGGCCGCAGATGCCGATGCCGCATTTCATCCGCATTTCCAAAGAAAGAATGATGCGCTCCGGCGGAAAGCCCAGTTTTTCGAGAACCGGCTGGGTGAACCGGATCATGATGGGGGGACCGCACACAATGGCGATGGCATTATCGGCACCGGTGATCTTTTCCTCTGTGATGGCCGGCACAAATCCCACATTGTATTTCCAGTCCGGATCATCCGTACCGTCTACGGTGATATGCATGTTCAAGTCATCCCGTTGTTCCCATTGGGCCAGTTCATCTCGGTACAGCAGCATCCCCGGGTTTCTGGCACCGTAAACTACCGTTATGTCTTTGAATTTTAGCCGGTTGTCCGGATGAAGCATGTAGATAATGCTTGAGCGCAGGGTGGTAAAGGCAAAGCCCCCTCCGATGATGACCACGTTTTTTCCCTCCATTTCATCCCAGGGGTACCAGTTGCCCAAAGGGCCTCGAATGCCCATCACATCGCCCTCGGCCATGTTATGCAGGTAGGTGGTGACGACACCGGTTTTGTTTACGGTAAACGCCACAAATCCCTTCTCAGTGGGGGAGGAGGCAATGCCGATGGGAATTTCTCCTTTTCCGGCTATGGAGAGTTCTGCAAACTGTCCCGGTGTATAGGCGAATTTTTTCTCATCTTCTGGATTTATAAACACAAACCTGAAGGTTTTGAGATTCCTGTCTTCGGTTTCGGTGACAATGGAATCTATCCGAACCGGATAGGGTAGATATGGATTTTCCAATGCAACAACCTCCTGAAGTTTTTGAGTGCCTGAAGTGGCTAAAGTGATCTAAAGTTCATAAAGTTCATAAAGTTCATAAAGTTCATAAAGTTCATAAAGTTCATAAAGTTCAAAAATTCATAAAGTTCATAAATTTCATAAAGTTCATAAAGTTTATAAAGTTCAAAAATTCATAAAGTTCATAAATTTCATAAAGTTCATAAATTTCATAAAGTGCCTAAAGTGCCTGAAATGGGCTCAAGTGCAGCGTTTGAAATAATTCGTGCGACTTAAATTGGACGCAGTGTTTTTCCGATAGAGGTGAAAATGGCCAGTAGTTCACTGCATTCGCGAAATACATCTTCTATTTCTTTGACAGGAAGCCAATTCAAAGCTGTCACTATTTCCAGCCAATATTGTGTCTCACTCGCCTCACTTTCACATATCTTGATTTTATGTCTAAAATCAGCTCTGCTTCTGGAACGATTTGCTTCCCGGTAGTTGGCGCCGATGGACGTTCCCGCTTTGGTGATTTGATTTCGAACAACATTTCCCTCGGGTGTGCCTGGTAATTCTGCTGACAACCTGATTATGAATATTGCAAATCGTTTCGTTCGCTCTTCAAGCTCCTTTGAATAGGTCTTGTTATCCACAAACTTATATCTTCGATATTTTAACGCACTTTAGTCACTTCTAACTTTAGCCACTTTAGTCACCTTAGCCACTTTAGGCACTTTAGTCACCTTAGGCACTTAAAATTCGTTCATTTTTCTGCACACATCCCTGATATCGATGTTCACCGGGCAATACCTGACACAGCGACCGCATCCGGAGCATTGAATCCCGTCGTTGTATTTGTCCACATAATACTTGAGTTTGTGCATAAAGCGCTGCCGCACGCGCTGGTATTTATGGTCTCTGGGATTGTGCCCTGAACCGTGAAGGGTGAACAGCGGAAACATACATGAGTCCCAGTTCCTGATCCGGTCTCCCTGCTTGCCCAGGACCTCATCCTGGATATCAAAACACCAGCAGGTGGGGCAGAGGTAGGTGCATGTGCCGCAGTTGAGGCATGCAAAGGCGACCCCTTCCCAGAACGGGGCCTCAAACAGGTCGATGGCCGCCTTATCCTCTAATTTATCTGTGGGCACCGATGCGGTGATTTTCTCCGCTGCTGATGAGGCAAGGGCTTCGGCTTCCTTCAAGGCCGCTTCATCAGCCGGGTTTCCCCCCGAGGCCGTTTTCAGGAATTCCTCCCCTTTGCCGGTCAAGGCCTTTATTAGATAGGCCTCCCCCAAATCAACCATGAGGGCATCCAGGCCCTGTTCATTAAACGGGCCTCCGCCTGTCTCTGTACAGAAGCAGGTACTGCATGGGGTGTTGCAGCCCAGACCCACCAGAGTGGTGGATTCAAAATGCTGCACCCACCAGGGATCCCTGTAGTCTGGATTGTCAAAGTTGCGTTTGACAATTTGAAATGCATGACTGTCACAGGGCCGAAGTCCCACCACCAGTTGGGGGGAAAAGTCCTTGGGCGCTTCCTTCAGAATGTGGGCGTCGGCATCAGCCTCATCGAGAGAGCATTCAAACATCCGTTCTGACTCGGGATAAACCAGGGATTTTGGAGAAAGCCTGGTGTTTTGATAATCAAAATCAGGCTGTTTTCCATCTTCCAATCTCATGAATGTATGGAAGTCCCCGTCCTTTACAGGTACGAATACCTTGTAGGCCTGCTTCAATCCTTCTAAAGTCTCTGTCCACTTTTTCTTGGAGAATATCTTGTCTGTCATCAGGTACTTCCTCTTATTTTACAAAAGGTAACGAAGAGAACAAACCAAAAAAACCGTTCCTATTTGATAAAATCGTTATAATCATCCGGGCTGTAGACATCCAGTGGGGGACGCTGGTCCAAGGAAAGACCGGCCTCCCACGAAAAGAGGTCCTGGCAGTCTTTATTCAGTTTTTTGGTAAACTGCCGCATCTTAATCCCCACGGGACAGACCCGTTCACAGGCCCCACAATCCGTGCACCTGCCCGCACAGTGATAGGCCCTTAGGAAATGAAAGGTCATGGTGTCTGTGGGATCAATACTCTTGCCCACCCACTGCGGTGCGGACTCATCCACAAAGCAGGTGGGGCAGTAACACAAAGGACAGGCATTCCGGCACGCGTAACAGCGCAGGCAGCGGGATATCAACCGGGTGAAGAAATTTTGCCGTTTCTCAGGCGCCATTTCTTCGATTTTTTCCACATCCTTAAACGGCACCACATCGTTTTGCTCTTCAATGGGATCCCCCAACAGTTCATCATGGATCACCGGGTTGTGGTGAGTGCAGGTGGCACAGTTGTTCTGAAGAAATTTTTGCTTTTCAAACGTTTCCTCAAAATCTTTTCCTTTGACCGTGAACTGATCTCCGTTTTCTTGGATTTCCAGGATTTCTTTTTGCTTGACCGCACGCATCACCGCCCGATGGTCGATCATCCCTTCACAGGGAATGCCCACAATATAAAGCTGCTCCCTTTTAATCTGGTTTTCAACAATATGGGTCACTATGTTCCGGGAATTACAGCCGGTGGCTACAATGCCAATCTTGTCCGTGCGCTTGGTCAAATAATTACACAGGTTCAGCGCGCAAAAGCTGTCCCAGTAAAGGGTGTCCGCTTTGCCCGGGTCGTCAATCAGGACCGGTTCATTCATCATGGGAACCGTTCCTTTTCTATATCCGATAAATACATCCACCTCTTTGTTTTTCAGAAGCCTTGATGCGGTTTGCCTGATTTTGTCACCATACTCGAGCATCATGCCACCTCAGCTCTCTTCTTGATAAAGTAATTGGCAGGGCCCAGGGCCTTCACCTCCTCGGCTACAGTGTTGGCTACTTCCACAAACTTGGTTGCCTCTGCAGAAGATATCCAGGAAAAATGGAGCCGTCCGGGCTCAATTCCGATATGTTCCAGCAATCCCTTTAACAGTGCGAATTTTCGTCTTGCATAGTAATTACCTTCCAGGTAATGGCAGTCTCCCGGGTGTCACCCGGACACCCACACGCCGTCCGAGCCGTGCCGGAAGGCAGAAAGGATGAACTTGGGGCTTACCCTGGCTGAACAGGGAACCCGGATGATGCGGAAGTTAGGCGGGTATTGAAAACGGCTCACTCCCGCCAAGTCAGCAGCGCCGTAGCTGCACCAGTTACAAAGAAATGTCGTGATTTTTGCCTCCCAGTCGCTCATTATTCTCTCCTGGTCCGTTTTTTAGGTATTGATCGTAAATACCCGCTCGATCAACAATGCATGTATCGGCTCAATTATTGGGTTCGCCGTTTACCCCTACATTTCATCAATCATGGCCATAATCTGATCTTCTCCGAATCCTTTGAGATTTAGGGCCCCGGATCGGCAGGAGGCCACGCACAGGCCGCACCCCTTGCACAAAATGGGGTTGATTTCCGCTTTCCCGGCAAATGGGCCTTCTTCAGTAAAGGACGGGGCCGAGTAGGGGCATAATTCCACGCAGACCCCGCAACTGCTGCATAAGACAGGGTTGACATAGGCCACGGTCCCGCTCATCTGGATATTTTTTCGGGCCAGAAGGGTTACGGCCCGAGACGAGGCGGCCAAGGCCTGGGCCGTCGCTTCATCCACTGGTTTGGGATAATGGGCCATCCCGCACAGAAAAACCCCGTCTGTGGCAAATTCGGAAGGTCCCAGTTTGGCATGGGCCTCTACAAAGAATCCATCTTGATTCATAGGGATCTTAAAAAGCTGTGCAAGGGTTTCATCTCTGTAGGGAATGATCGCGGTGGCGAGGGATAGGAGATCCGCCTTGATAAGGATGGATTTCCCGAGGATGTGGTCCATCACCTCTATTTCGAGGTGGTCATTGCCCGCGGTTACTTTCGGTTTGTGGTCCAACGCATACCGAATGAAAATGATGCCTGCTTCTCTGGCCTTTCTGTACAGGGACTCCCTCTCGCCGTAGGTTCGAATATCCCGGTAGAGGATGTAGACATTCATATCCGGATTCTTGGCCTTCAGGTGAAGCGCACTCTCTATGGAATGGCTACAGCAGACTCTGGAGCAGTAGGGCCTTTGAGGTTCTCTCGACCCCACACACTGGATAAAGACCGCGGTATTGACCGCCTTGAATGCGGGATCATCATCCAGGAACCGCTGGTCCAGTTCCAGATGGGTCATGACTCGCGAATCTTTGCCGTATAGATATTCGTCTGGTTTGAATTCCTGTGCACCGGTAGCGATTAGGGCTACGCCGTACTCAATGGTGTTTTCCGTGCTGCCGGAAACCAGTGTAGATTTGAAATTACCCACAAACCCTTCCACTTCCCTCAGCTCGGTGCCCACGTGAACGTCTATGCGGGGATTCGCCTCTATAAAGTGGATAAGCTCGTTGAGATATCCTTGAATATCCTCTCCCTTCCAGGTTTGAAAAAGATGTCGGGCCTGACCCCCAAGGGAATCTGAACGTTCCACCAAAAAGACCTGGTATCCCTGCTCGGCCAGGGTTTTTGCAGCGACCATCCCGGATATCCCGCCACCCACAATGAGAACCCTTTGATCCACATCCAGTGTGGATTCCTGAAGCGGTTCCATAAGGGCGACCTTGGCCACGGCCATTCTGACCAGGTCCTTGGCCTTGTCCGTGGCGGATTCCGGATTTGCCTTGTGGACCCAAGAGTCCTGATTTCGTATATTGGTCATCTCAAACAGGTACTTGTTGAGCCCGGCATTCATCATGGTCTCCTGGAACAGGGGCTCGTGCGTTTTGGGCGTGCATGCGGCCACTACCATGCGGTTCAGGTTTTGTTCCTTGATGACCTGAGCCATGGTATCCTGGGTATCCTGAGAGCAGGTATAGAGATTGTCGGTCACATAGTCCACATACGGGAGTGTGGCTGCGTAGTCTCGTACCTCATCCACATCCACCACCCCGGCGATGTTTATTCCGCATTTACAGACAAACACCCCGATACTGGGCCTCTGGCCGGTAACGTTTCTTTCCGGGATCCGCTCCTGGGTTTTGGTGAGTGAGTGTCTTGAGGCGCATAAGATCTCGCCTGCTGCACAGGCGGCTGCACTGGAATCAATGACTGACTGGGGAATGTCCTTGGGATTTTGGAATGCACCGCCCACATAGATGCCCGCTCTTGATGTGGTGACTGGAGCGAAACTGGAAGTCTGGCAGAAATTGTCTTCTGTCAGCTCCACACCCAACTTGTGACTCAACTCGATCAGTTCGGGCGGGGTTTCAAGTCCGACGGAAAGCACTACCAGGTCAAATACTTCGGTGATCGGGTCACCGTTTTCCGTAACAAACTGAATTTCGACATCATTGGTGTCCGGGATTTCGTTGAGGGTATGGATCCGGGAACGTATGAAACGGACGCCCTGCTTTTCTTCAGCATCTTCATAAAAGCGTTCAAAATCTTTTCCATGGGTTCGCATATCCATATAGAAGATGGCACAATCCAGGTCATCTCCTGCATGTTCCTTGGCAATAACCGCCTCCTTTATGGCATACATGCAACACACCGAGGAACAGTAGCTGTGACTGCATTGGGCCGTATCCCTGGACCCGACGCATTGAAGCCAGGCGATTTTTTGGGGCTCCCTATGATCTGAGAGTCTGGTGAGATGACCGCCGAACGGTCCTGATGCGGAGAGCATCCGTTCAAACTGCATGGAAGTCACCACATTGGGGAGCCTGCCAAACCCGTAGAATTCCAGATCAGAGGGATCGTAAGGGGAAAATCCCGGGGAAAGAATCACAGAACCCACTTCAATTTCCTCGATTGTGTCTTCGTCCGTGTGCAGTATGGCCCCGGCCTGGCAGGCATTTTCACAACCCTTACAATCCAGTTCTTCCCTGATTTTGAGACAGTTCTCCGTATCCCGGGTGGCTTTAAGGGGAACGGCCTGTGGATAGGGGATGTAGACAGCCTTCCTGGAACCCAATTGCATGTCAAATTCGTTGGGGACCACAATGGGGCAGACGTTTATTCTTTCGATGGCCCCTTCAGGGCAGGCCTCTAAGCACTTCCAGCAACCGGTGCAATTGAAGGTGTCATAATAGGGTTTTTCACAGTTACATTCCTGGGCCTGCTCCGCGGAGCACTCGATCCCGATAAAGCGGATGCCTTCGGTGGTCAATTCCCCTTTTTTCTCCAATTCCCGAAGCGCCCTGACGTCACACCCTCTGACCACTGCGGCAATGTGAAGATCGGGTCGTCTGTTGAGCATCACCCGAAGGGTGCTGGAAAGGGCGTACCTGGGCTCGATTTCCAGGTTTTGCAGTTGCTTCGGGTCCCGAAACAGGTGGGGACCGACCTGCCCCCATCTTTTGCTCAGTCCGAGGACACCGTCGTAACCTTCGTGAAGGGCGTCAGCCGCTTCCTGCTTTATCCTTTCTAACATTATCATCTCCTGGATTTTTACCCTATAGGGCTTCTATGGAATTCCTGAAAGCAGGCCGTGCAGTTCAATCCATCTGCCGATGGGTTTCCCATAACCTAACGGCCGATACTCACTGCACAGACTTTGAACCCCGGAATTTTGGATACCTCATCGAATCGCCTGTCTGTCAGGGTGTTTACAGCACACTCTGAAAAGTGGATGGGAATGAACAGGACTCCACGATCCACTTGTGGTGATGTTTTGACCTGGATGGATATTTCGCCTCTGCGCGATCTCACCTTGATCCTGTCTCCGTCGTTGAGGCCCAGATCGCCCGCATCCTCGGGGTGGATATCCACAAAACCTGTGGGCGCCTCTTTATTGAGGCGGTCAATCCGTCGGGTCATGCTTCCCCCGTGAAAATGAAACGGGATCCGACCCGTGGTCAGGATGAACGGAAACGTTTCGTCAGGGAGCTCTGGCGGGGGGACGTAATCCACAGGCAAGAACGAGGCCTTCCCTCTGGGAAATGTTGTTTCATACAGAAACGGGGTACCGGGATGGGTTTTATCCAGGCACGGCCACTGCAGACTTTCCCCGTTATCCAGGCGGGTGTAGCTGATACCGCCATAGGAGGGGGTCAACGCGGCGATTTCTTCCATGATCTCTCCGGGAGCGCTAAATTGGAATCCCTTGCCGCCCATTGCCTGGGCCAGTTCAGAAATGATCTGCCAGTCCGGTCTGGCATTTCCCACCGGCGCTATGGCCTTTCTGACCCGCTGCACACGGCGATCCGTATTGGTAAAGGTGCCCTCCTTTTCTGCAAACGATGTGGCGGGCAGGACCACGTGGGCCATTTCTGCTGTTTCGGTCATAAATATGTCCTGGACCACCAGAAGGTCCAAGGATTGAAGGGCTTCCCTGACATGCCCGGTATCCGGATCGGACATTAAGGGGTTTTCGCCCACCACATATAATCCCTTGAGGCTGCCTGCTTTTGCAGCCTCCACCATCTCCACCAGGGTCAGACCCGGGTTGTTCGGTACGGTCATTCCCCATTCCTTTTCAAAAAGGGCCTTGGCCTCCAGATCCGACACGGGTCTGTACCCTGTTAGTACATTGGGAAGGGCCCCCATGTCACAGGCTCCCTGGACATTATTTTGTCCCCTGAGCGGGTTTACACCGGTTGATCTTCGGCCCAGGTTGCCGGTGGCCATGGCCAGATGGGCCACCGCTTTAACATTGTCCGTCCCGCTGGTATGCTGGGTGATTCCCATGGCATACAGAATCATGGCCTTTTCCGCACGGCCGTAAAGAGAGGCAGCCTCTCTGAGCAGTTCCTCGCTTATACCGGTAATTTCCCGTACCCGTTGGGGCGGGTAGGCCTGAACCGTCTGTTTTAGTTCGGTCCACCCCTCTGTTTTTTCACTGATAAAAGCCTCATCGATCAGGCCCTGTTCGATCAGCACATAAATGATGCCATTGAGGAGAGCCACATTGGTTCCAGGGCGTATCTGTAAAAAGAGGTCGGCATATTCGGTGAGGGGGATTTTTCTGGGGTCGATAACAATGAGTTTGGCCCCCTTTTGTCGGGCACGCATGATCCGGCTGGCGATCATGGGGTGTTGTCCGGTGGTATTGCTTCCGATGACCAGGATGCAATCGGCATCCTCAATTTCGGGAATGGCATTGGTCATGGCCCCTGCACCGAGTGTGGCGGCAAGACCTGCCACCGTGGAGGAGTGTCAGAGACGGGCGCAGTGATCAATGTTGTTGGTACCCAGTACCCCCCGGACAAATTTCATCATCAGATAGTTTTCTTCATTGGTGCATTTGGCGCTGGCCAGAAACCCAATGGCATCAGGCCCTGCCGTATCCTTGATATTCAGTAGACCTTCGGCCACAGTTTGGTAGGCCTCGTCCCAATCCACCTTCTCAAACTTTCCCCCCTTTTTGATCAGGGGGGAGGTAAGCCGGTCCGGTTTTTGAACAAACGCATGGGCGTTTCGCCCCAAGATGCAGAGTTCTCCCTGACTGATGGGATGGGTCTGGCAGGGGATTACGTTGACAATTTGGTCGTCAGCGATCTGAAGGTAGAAATTACATCCGGTTCCACAGAAGGGGCAGGTGGTCAGGACCGTATCAAAGTTCATAAAGCGTCCTCCTGTCTGATCCGTTCTTTTTGTTCACAAAATCAATGATGGCATCCTTGGCTTTGTTTTCAAGGCCCGGGATGATCTCAAAGACCTTTTCAGGGGGGAGATATTCAATGAGATCCTGAACCGTCTTAAGGGGAATCTGGGCCGGGCAGGTCCGTTCACATTCCCCGCAGAGTATGCAGGTGTCCCATACCTGATAGGCCCGGATCAGATGAAACAGCGGGTAGGGTGGGGGAGTTTCCCCGCCCTTTACCCATTGGGAGAGGTCCAACCCATCGGTATCCGGGACGTATACCGGGCACATATCCACACATCCATAACATTTTATACATTTTTGAAATTGGCTTTTCCAGAAGGCTTTTCTTTCCTTTTCCCCCATGGCCAGGACCTGTTGGAGCGGAGAGGGTGCTTCGATTTTCTGGCCCGATGTAACCTCCTGAAATCTCTTTTGAACGATGGTGGTGAGTGCGTGGTTTACAGGGTTTTCTTCCATGCAGGCCTTGGCGCAGTCCCCGCACTGAATGCATTTGGCCTCATCAACACGGATTCGGTCCACCCATTGTTTGCCGTTGAATTCCTTGGGGGGATGGGTGTCATCCAGAAATACGGTGGCACAGTCTCCGCAGCCTGTGCATTTGTCGAAGTCCACATACCGGGCCTTTTTGTGGACCTTGACCTTGAAGTTTCCCTCTTTTCCTTCAATGGCGTCAATGGTGGAAAGGGGATGGATTTGGATATTGATGTGCCGGCCGACCTCGACCAGTTTAGGGGAGATGATTCACATGGCACAATCATTGGTGGGAAACGTTTTGTCTAATTGGGCCATTACCCCCCCGATGGAGGGACTCTTTTCGATAAGATGTACATAATATCCTGAATCGGCCAGATCCAAGGCCGATTGCATACCGGCGATCCCGCCACCGACGACCATAACGGATCCAATAGTGTTTTCAGGCATCCAAGGCTCCTTTCTGCTTCCGGACCTGATAAAAATATATAAAGCAAACTATATATTATAAATCAAATACTATACCCATCAAATTGATCACCTGTCAATTAAAATTTGGAAATCCCGGTGTAAAGCCCTGGTTTTTGGGCAAGTGGAACAGATATGTCCCGAATAACAAACCTTTATGCTCGTGTGGGGTGGAGACGTTGACAGGGAGCGTGGTCTGCGATATGCTGAAATTTACTACTAAGCTGTGAAACCGGAGCGAAATTAGATGACGTTTAACTCCATCGATTTTCAAATTCCCAGACTGGGCCCAGGCCGAATCCCTTCACCCATGTCCCATATTCCCTTTGTGGAGGATAATGAACGGGTCTTGTATCATTCCTCGCTTGAAGCGGCCAAAGCAGCATTCAGTGCGCACGGTACAATGCCTTCGTTTGAAATGGCCGGCCCCAGAAAGCATATCTTTTTTGACCCTGAGGATCTCAGGTGCGGCATCGTAACCTGTGGCGGGATCTGTCCCGGCTTAAACGATGTGATTCGTGCCCTGGTCATGAGCCTGTATTATCACTACGGGGTGAAGACCGTATATGGCTTCCGGTATGGCTATGAAGGACTTTCCGCCCGATGCAGTCATACGGCCATGAGCCTGACGCCCCCGGGTGTACGGGGGATTCACCTGACCGGGGGGACGATTCTGGGATCTTCTCGCGGGCCACAGGATGTTTCCGAGATGGTGGATACCCTGGAGCACATGAAGGTGCGTATCCTCTTTGCCATCGGCGGGGACGGCACTCTCAAGGGAGCCCAGGCCCTTTATGAGGAGATCAGCCGACGCGGGCTGAAGATCAGCATCATCGGCATTCCCAAGACCATTGATAACGATATTTCCTGTGTGGATAAATCCTTTGGGTTTGAGACAGCGGTGGCCCAGACCCGGGCCGCCATATATTCGGCGCATGTGGAGGCCCGGGGCGCCAAAAACGGCATCGGTCTGGTAAAGCTCATGGGCCGGGAGTCGGGTTTTATCGCCGCCTATGCAGTACTCGCCAACAGCGATGCCAACTTCTGCCTGGTTCCGGAGCTCGATTTTACCCTCAACGGCCTTCTCCAGGCCTTGCATCAGCGGCTTGAAAGAAGAAGGCATGCCGTCATTGTGGTGGCTGAGGGCGCGGGCCAGGATCTTATGGCCAAAACCGGAGAGACCGATGCATCCGGAAATGTGCGATTTGGGGATATCGGTATCTTTCTCCGGGACCGGATCAGGGGCCATTTCAAGGACATCGGGATGGATATCACCCTGAAATACATCGATCCCAGTTATACCATAAGGAGTATGCCCGCCAATCCCCATGACTCGGTGTTTTGTCTTCTTCTGGGTCACAACGCAGTGCATGCGGGGATGACGGGTCGGACCAACATGCTGGTGGGCTACTGGGACGGAGAGTATACCCATGTACCCATTTCCCTTGCCACGTCCAGGCGAAAGGAGATCGACCCAAAGGGGCGGTTCTGGAGCAGTGTTCTGGAGGCTACGGGTCAGCCGTGGGATTTGGCGTGAGTGCGGATATAAATGGTTATTATACCCCAAGCACCTGCATCCAGTCATCCGGTTTGATGCCCGGCGTGTCCGCTTTTTGCTCTGAATAAAACCGGTCCAGGATCGAGCGACTCATGTCAATGGTCTTTCCTTCCAGTTCATTTTCCAGCCAGGCTACGGCTTCCTCTGGAAAGCAGAAGAAGTCCCCTGAAATGGATACATTGCCGTATCGCCCTTCACTCAGTTCAAAATCGGTCCTGATCAACCCCCCTTCTGCTTTGTGAATTCTATGGAGCACGTTTGTGCCTGCGCTGACCTTTACTTCTCTGCCGGGCCTTCTTTTTCTGCTTTTTTGAAACAGCCATTCCTGAGTCAGCATCCGGGCTTTTAGTTCATCGATTTTGTCTGTGAGCTCCGGGTCCTTTTGAGAGGGAACAAGGGGAGGCAGTAGTTTTTGAAATTCCTCTGCCATCAAGGCGTTGAGCCTGTATTCGGTCCACTGTTCTGCCGCTCTACCTCCCAGTTCCCGCCTGATGGTGGAGAGATTGTTCCTCAGGGTCTGGTGAACCTTGTCCCGGAATTTCTCGTCCGGGACCTTCAGCACCCTGGCCATGGTTTCATAATCGAAGTCCACGATGAGATTTCCCACAAACACGATGCATTCTCCGATCTCGCCGGCGCCGGTGCCGGATATCTTGCGCGTATCCGTGATTACGTCGTTTACCGGCCTGTATTGGGCCGGAATCCCGATGCGGATGTAGGTATTGATGATCGGTCGGAGGAATTTTTGATAGAAAACAGGCCTTCTCTTAGGGACTCGGGGGTTGTCTTTATGGAGGATGAGTTGAAAAAAGAGCTGTTCTCCGTCCAGGTAAACGGCCCCGCCTCCCAGATCCCGTCTGAACACCGGAATGGAATGTGCACAACAGTACTCGAGATCCACTTCCTGTGGCGCATCCTGGTGAAAGCCGATACAGACATAGGGCGTTTGAGGAGATACCAGACAGAGGGCTTCCCGGCCCAGTTCCGCCAGGGCATGATAAATGAGCTGGGATTCTTCCCAGGGAATCTTGTCCAGATTGTACAGTTTCATCTCATGCTCTTTTCTATGGCATATGCCCTGGCAGCCCTCCCGCCTTGGGCCGGATTATTCCACCATCTGCCGGCAGTGAGTTTCCGTGGTAAAGCAGATCAACACCGCGGCTACGATGGACCACCCGAGCATTAGGGCAAATGCCGACTGATAGGCTCCCATAGGGTAAATTCTTGTCCCGTTTTCAAGCATGCCGTCCCAGCTTTTGTCCATGATCCAGCCCATGACCGGCTGAAGCACCATGGGGCCTGTCATGACGCCCATGTTACAGATGCCGCTCGCCGTACCTGAAAACATGGGCGGCACCGACTCCCTGATAAAGGCAAATCCCAGGACCATGCTCCCTGAAGCAAACCCCACCAAAAGCACCAGGAAAGTGAGAAAAAGGACAGGGAGTTTGGGGACAAAGAGGATAACGGTCCACCCGCAGGAGCTGGTGATACAGCCTGCCACATACAGGGCCTTTCTTCGGCCGATTCCGTCGGATAGGGCCCCGAGCACAGGCCCGCCCAGGCCCCAGGCCACCAAGAGTGTGGAGGTCAGGGCTGCGCTCTGTGCAGGGGAAAGCCCATAGTGGGTACTGAAAAAGGGAACCCCCCACAATCCGGAAAAGGCCAGGATGGGGCCGGCAACTCCGCTGGGCACCAGGCTGAGGAGCCAAGTGTTTTTGAAGCCGGCCACGGTTTTAAGGCTTGAGAAGAGGGCGTGGAATGAAAATCCTTGGTGTTTTTCTACGGAAGAAAATCCCACGTAGCCCCTGGAGGAAGGATCGTCCCGGACCACAATCCCCAGGGCGATGGCGATGAGCAGCGCACCCACGGCGGAGAAAAACATCACCGGTCGCCATCCGAAATTTTCCACCAGGATCCTGAGGGGTACCCCGGCGGAAACCGCCCCCACCAGGCCGCACAAAAGCGCCAATCCGTTGGTCATGGCAAAACGGTGCGGCGGAAACCAGTGCATGGAGAGTTTGAGCAGGGTGACCCAGGCCACGCCCACTGAGCCGCCGATCAACAGTCGTCCGAGTTTGGCCATCAGGATGGAAGGCGCCAGTGCAAAAAGAAAGGCGCCCAAAGCGGCAATAAACGCCCCGGTGGTCAAGAGCTTCCTGGGTCCCCAGTAATCCGCAAGTATGCCCGTGGGGATCTGCATGGCCACGTAGCTGTAAAAATAGAAGGCCGAGAGATTTCCCAATTCAGTGGCCCCGATGCCGAAACCGGCCATCAGTTGATCTGTCATGACCGCCGGGGCCACCCGCTGGTAGAACCCGCTGAGATAAAAGGTGGCGCCCAGGGCCCAGATCAACCACGAAAGGTGCGCCGGCGGATATCGGGGTTGATCATGCATCTTCGATGGCTCTGACCACCAGGTCGGTGATTTCCAGAACTTCGATGTGGGATTTTTCCCGTCTGACCCTCCCTTTCATGGTCCGGATACACTGCTGGCAGGCGGTCACCACGGTGTTTGCGCTGCTTTGCCGAATTTCATTGAGTTTTTGACCGGCAATGCTGTTTGACAGATCCGCATCTGTCATTTCCAAATTGCCGCCGCCGCCGCAGCACACACTCTGTTCCCGGTTATGGGCCAGTTCCACAAAGGTAAGGCCGGGAATGGATCGCAGTATTTCCCGCGGGGCATCAAATACGCCCCCGTTTCTGCCCAGGTCACAGGGATCATGGTAGGTCACTGTTTTTTCCACCCGTGTCGGGGTGATGGCCCCGGTTTGAATCAACTGTTGGATAAACTGGGTGGAATGAAGAAGCTTCATATCCGTGGGGTAATAGTCTTTCCAGGTGCAATAACAGGATGGGCAGGAAAAGACGATGGTTTCCGCCCCGAGCGCGGATACCCGCTCCAGGTTATGGGCGATCAAGTCCTGGGCCTTTTCAGGACATCCGGATGCAATCAGCGGAAAACCGCAGCACCACTCCTCGCCGGCCAGTACAGCGAAGTCCACTCCGGCCGTGTCCAGGATCCTCACCATATTCTGAGGAATGGACTGAACCATGGGGAAAAAGGAGGCCACACAGCCCACAAAATAGACGATCCGGGCCCTCTTTTTCTCGTACCGGTGTCCTGGGAGTGTTTTCAGGTCGTCACGCCATTCTCCGCGCTCGTCATTGTCTTCGTCAGAGATATTATGACTGCCGGTCAGGGTCTTAATGACCGGTTCAAGCTTAGGGTGTTCGCCCCTGTCCCTGACGATCTCCGCTCTCATTTGCACAAAGACCTCTTTCAACCCCACGCCGCTGGGGCAGGTGACGGTACAGGCCCCGCAAAGCAGACATTGGGCAAAGATATCCCGGTAGTGGTCGCTCAGTTCCAGGGTTTTCAGCGCATAGCGTTTGGCCAGCTGTATTTTTCCCCTGGGGGTATATTTTTCAAGCAAAAGTATTTTGCCTACCGGACATGTGGCGAGACACAGCCCGCATTTTATGCATTGATCAAATTCATTTGTAAGGTGACACACCGTGTTCCATCCTCTCGCAGTGGGGTTATGCTGCAATTCTCAATACCCATCCATTGTATACCTTCAGGTCGATAATTAGGGGCAGTGCACATGTCTTTGGCTATTTCTTGCGCCAGAGGGGAAGACGCTGAGAACAACCCGATGAACGGATATTGCCCATCCTACAGAAAACTGCCGGGATTCAGGATATTGTGGGGGTCGAAAACCCGTTTGATCCCCCGCATCAGATCGATGCTGGCCGGTTTGAATTCCTTGGTCATGAATCGATCCTTGGCAATACCGATACCGTGCTCCCCGGAAAGGGTTCCGCCCATTCCGATCGCCGCATCATAGAGCTCCTCCAGGGCGTTATCCACCCGGCTCATCTCCGCCTTATCTCTGAGATCGGTCATGATCAGGGGATGAAGGTTCCCGTCCCCCGCATGGGCCAGCACACCGATCTTCAGGTCATAGGTTTCCGTGATCTCCACAATTTTCCGGATAATGGCCGGCAGCATTTTCACCGGGACGGTGGCGTCTTCCACAATACAGTTGGGTCTCAGTCTTGCCACTGCACCAAAGGCGGTCCTTCTGGCCTGCCACAGTTTTTCCGCTTCTGCCGGGCTGGTGGCCCTTTGTACCGCAATAGCCCCCCTTTCCCTGCAGAACGCCTCTATTTTGTCCCCCTGGGCTTCAAGCGAAAGGGGCTCCCCATCCACCTCGATCAACAGGACCGCCTTTGCTTTTTCTGGAAATCGGACGCCCCCGTAATCGCTGATGATATCCAATACCACCCGGTCCATTAACTCCAGGGTGGTGGGGACAATGCCCGACGCCATGATGTCCGACACCGTAGTGGCCGCATCATCCAGGTCTGAATAGACCGCCTGGAGGGTGGTTTTGGCCGGGGCCATGGGGACCAGCCTGACGATAATTTCCGTGATGACGCCTAAGGTTCCTTCTGAGCCGCACATCAGCCGGGTGAGGTCGTACCCGCTCACATTTTTCAAGGTTTTTCCGCCGGTTCTGATGATCTCTCCCGAAGCCAGTACCACTTCAAGGCCCAGAAGATAGTCCCGTGTCACCCCGTATTTAACGCCCCGGGGACCGCCCGCATTGAGGGCCACATTGCCGCCCATGGTGGAGACGAACATGCTGGCCGGATCAGGCGGATACATGAGTCCACAGGCCTCCGCCGCCTTTTGCAGGTCCCCGTTTACCACCCCGGGCTGCACCACGGCACACCGATTCCGGGGATCGATTTCCAGAATGGCACTCAGCCGGTGAAAGGCCATGATCAAGCCGCCTTTCCTGGCCACCGAACTGCCGCATATGTTGGTTCCGGCGCCCCTGGGGATGATGTTGATCCTTTCCCGGTTCGCCACGGCCATGAGCTTTGAGATCTCATCTTTGTTCCCTGGAATGATCACGGCATCGGGTGTGAATTCAGTTAGAAAGCCGTCATAGGCATAGGTGGCAAGGTCTTCAGGGGAATCCAGAAACCATTGATTTCCCACAATGGATCTGAATTCATTTGCTGTGGACTCTGACATCATAAGGCGTCTCCCGATTGGTGGGCCTTCCTAAATTTTACAGGAGGTCACGAAGAAAAAACATTTTGTGTCTTACAAGTTACCCGAAAGCCTTCAACCAGCCCAGTTCACTACGCCTTCAGGGCTTTGTGCACCAGCTGGGTGATATCCAGAACTTCGAGATCGATCTTGTTCCGTTTTACATAGGTGGTCATGGTGCGGACGCACTGCTGGCACGAGGTGATCACTGCCTGGGCGCCGGTATTGAGGATTTCTTCGATTTTGCGTCTGCTGATCTCAGCGGAAAGCTTGGCGTCGACCATTTCCAGATTTCCTCCCCCGCCGCAGCATTGACAGTTTTCCCGATGGTTGGGGAGTTCTATAAACCGGATGCCCGGAATGGCGCGGATGATTTCCCTGGGCTCGTCAAAGACCCTGGCTCCCCGGCCCAGGTCACACGGGTCATGATAGGTCACTGTCAGGTCCAGGTCCCTCAAAGGGATGCGATTCTCCTGAACCAGTTTCAGCAAAAACTGGGTGGCATGGACGATTTCGATGGTTTCCGGATAATATTCCCGCCACATCTGGTAACAGGAGGGACACGCAAAAAGCACGGCTTTGGCCCCTTTCTCCTGCACGGCCGTTAGATTGTGTTCTTTGAACTCCTCAAACATGTCTTTGAGTCCGGCCCCCAGCATGGGAAACCCGCAACACCACTCCGCTTCACCCAGAAGGGTGAAATCCACCCCGCTTTTGTCCAGAATTTCCGCCAGGGCCATGGGGATCTTCTGGGCCACGGGAAAGTAGGCCGCGGTACAGCCCGTGAAATAGACGATTTCGGCCCTATCCTTGATGTAGCCGTCTTCAGGGGGATGGGGCATATCCTCCACCCACTCGGCCCGTTCCTCGTTGTCTTCTGCAAAGACATTTCGGTCTTGGGCCAGATTGTCCCGGATCATGTTGATTTTTTTGGGGTAATATCCGGAGTGGACCATATCCTGACGAAGCGAAAGCCAGAGGTCTTTGAGATGGATGCCCACCGGGCACACTTCCTGGCAGTTGCCGCAGAGGGTGCAGCGAAAGGCCGTATCACTGAAATGTTTGCACTGGTCCTGGGGGGGCGTTTTTGTGCCCAGGAGCTTTCGAAACCACCCGCCACGCCCTTTCAGGATTTGATTGAGGCCTTTCATCCGATTAGGCGCCGAAAGTTCACCGTCCAAAGCCGCGGAAACCGCCGGGCACACGTCTGCGCAGAGCTGACAGTTGGTGCAGGCCCCCATCTCCAGGAGCTGCTTTACGCTATAGTCTTGGTTGCTCATATCTGATCTTCAACGCGCTTTCAGGTGTCGGGTTTCGGGTGTCCGGATGCATTGTTTATTCTTCCGCGTACTTCTCAATCTCGGCCACAAGCCACTTTTCGATGGCGTCCTTCCCATGGATGAGGTTCTCCAGTTCCCCTTTGTCATCCGGTTTGATTTTGTACATCCATCCCTTACCGTAGCAATCGTCATTGATGAGTCCGGGATTGGTTTCCAATTCCTCGTTTACGGTTTCCAGGACCCCGTTGACCGGGGCGAATACCTTTCCCAGCCATTTTCCGGATTCGATTTTGGCGAATTTTTTGCCTAATTTTAGTTTCTTGCCGTCATCCGGGAGCTGGACATAGACGATCTCCCCGGCCATGACCTGGGCAAAATCGTCCATCCCCATAATTAGGAGATCCCCCTCTTCTTTGACCCAGAAATGGTTTTCCTCATAATACAGGTCTTCTGGCATGTTGTAACCGTGCATTTCCATGACAATTTCTCCTTTCCTTACTCGGCTTCTTCCATCAATTCATTAATAAACTCGCTGGTATTATAGATCTTAAACTTCTGTTTGCGCAACTTGGCATTGGACAGATTGTGGACACAGGAATTGCACTCGGTGAGCACCACTTCGGCCCCCACTGCTTCGGCCTGATCCAGCCGGCGTCTCGCCATGGCAATGGAGTTTTTGGCATAGGCCCCCCTCACCCCGCCGCCTGCACCGCAGCATAAGGCGTTTTCACGATTGTCGGGCATTTCCACAAAATTGGGCGCAATTTTGCGGATGGTGTTTCGGGGTTCTTCATAGATCCCGCAGTGCCTTCCCAGATCGCACGGATCATGATAGGTGACCCGCTGGTCCGTTTTTACCCCGAAATCGAAATCCTGGAGGAACTGGCTGATATGGACCACCTCGATGCCCTTTTCCTTGAGCGGGGCATATATGGCCTTTTCATTAAAAGTCCGAGCACAATAGGGGCAGCCGG
Source organism: Desulfobacteraceae bacterium (assembly GCA_041685955.1). Lineage (GTDB taxonomy): Bacteria > Desulfobacterota > DSM-4660 > Desulfatiglandales > Desulfatiglandaceae > JAIPDZ01. Next base: position 28,434 of record JAWLET010000004.1, read on the forward strand.
TAATGACCTTCTTGGCCCCGGTATCCAGAATCAGTTCCGTGTTTTTGTGGGCCAAGGGCTTTTTGATCTCATATCCCACGTCTTCAAGTACACCACTGCAACAGACCTCGTCGATCAGGGTATAGTCGATATGTAAGCGGTCCAGAAGTTCCAGGGTGGCCGAGGTGGATTCATCTTCCCGGTATGCCCCCACGCAGCCTATGAAATACACATGGTCCGCCTTTTGATTGCGCTTCCGCTCAAAGTCCTCGGGTTCATCTTCCGCATAGATATTGGTGTGTTTATCAAGGACCTCGTTCATCCCCTTGAACGCGGGATGACAGGACCCGATATTGACCATATCTCTCCTGACTTGCTTGATGATTTCAGGCACCTCCACCCCGGAAGGGCAGTTCACAAAGCAACTGGCGCAGGTGGTGCACTGAAACAGGGTCTCTATAAGTTCATCGTTTAATTCGATGATGCCGTCCATGACCTCTTTTAACAGCAGCATCTTGCCCCGGGCATTAAGCGCCGGGCGGAGGGTGGCGCCGTAGACCGGGCAGACCGCCTGGCAGAACCCGCATCGAGAGCACTTGAGTATCTGTTCTCTGAACTTTTTTTCAAAATCATATTTGGCTTGCATGATCATTCCTCCAGTGCCATTTTACCGGGATTCAGTATATTGTGGGGGTCAAACATGACTTTAAGGTGACGCATGACATCCATTTCAACCGGGTCGTGCTCCAGGGTCATGTACGGGGCCTTGGCAAGTCCGATGCCGTGTTCGCCCGTGAGGGTGCCGCCCAGGTCAATGGCCAGCCTGAAAAGGTCTCCGCTGGCTTCCTCCATGCGCTTTACCTGGTCAGGATCGTAGCCGTCATACAGGATCTGGGGATGGAGGTTCCCGTCTCCTGCATGCCCGAAGGTGGCGATCTGAATTCCGTGTTTTTCTGAAATGGCCCGGATTCCCTCCAAAAGTGCGGTAATGGTGGTCATGGGCACGGTCACGTCTTCCAGGACAAAGTGGGTCTTGATCCTGGCCAATACCGCATAGGCCGATTTTCTGGCCGACCACAATTCCTCTACTTCCCTGGCGGTATCGGCCTTTTTGACCTGCTTGGGATGGTTGGCCTCAAATATCTCCAGGACTTTTTGAATCTGATATTCGGTTTCTTCCCTTGTGTAGCCATCGGTTTCAGCCAGGAGCATGGCATCCACTTCGGGAAGGTTTAAGTCCGTGTTTTCGTTGATAGCCTTAAGCGTCTCCTTTCCCAGAATTTCCAGGGCGCTGGGGATGATGCCGCTGTGCATAATCTGGTTGATGGCCCGGCCGGCATCGGCCAGATCATCAAAGGTGGCCAGGGCCGTACTGGCGGCAATGGGTTTGGGGCTGATCTTGAAAGTGATTTCAGTGACAATGCCGAGGGTCCCCTCCGAGCCCACGAAAAGCCGGGTCAGATCATAGCCGGAAACGCTTTTCATGGTCTTGGCTCCGGTTTTCATGATCCGGCCGTCCGGAAGGACTACCTGAAGGCCCAGGACATAATCCTTGGTGGTGCCGTATTTGGCCCCTTTGAGACCGCCGGCGTTGGTGGCTACGTTCCCGCCCAGGGTGCTGACTTCGCCGCTCGCCGGATCCGGGGGAAAGAAGAACCCATGGAGGTCCAGGGCCTTTTCAAGCGCGGCATAGACCACGCCCGGTTGCACCACCGCCAATCTATCTTCAATACTGATTTGAATGATGCGGTTCATTCGACTCAGGTCCAGGACAATTCCCCCTCGGATGGGGACGGCCATGCCGGAAAGTCCGGTGCCGGCGCCCCGGGGAATGATCGGTATTTTTTCAGTGTTGGCCAGTTTCATTATTTCAGCGATTTGCTCTGCACTCTCGGGCCAGACCGCGCAGGACGGTCTGTGACTGTGTTCCGAGGCGTCATAAGAAAATGAGACCTGGTCGATCAATTTGTCCGTATAATTTTCACCTGAAACGATTTGTAACAGCGCGTCTTTTATTTTATCATCCATTGACTTCTCCTTGAAGCATGATGGGCTTATGGTCTACCCGGTTTTCGCTCCCTCTGGCTCACGATGATGGGAAACTGCATTCATGGTCAGCACTACCGGGGCGATAATCATGTGCAGCAACCGGCTGAAGGGGATATAGGCAATAAACGCACCTGTGAGGGCCGCATGGATATACCATACAAAGCCATAGACTTCGGTGAGTCCTCTCGGAAAGGAAAACAAAAGCGCTATCCCGTATCCAATAAATCCGTATGCCGCATGGTCCGGGTATCCGGTCAGGGCGATCCGCATGCCTTCTAATATGAATCCTATGATCACAATGCCGCCGATCAGGCCCAGGGCCACCCGATCCTGTTCCAAAAGGCCCGGAGCCCGGTGGGATCGATGGAATGTCCCCCGGATAAAGGCGAAAATGATACCTGAAAGCAGGAGGAGCCCGGTCACATCAAACCAAAGGGCGGTTAATGGGTAATTCTTATTCACCATATCCCAGACCACGGGCCATTCCGGCTGCCACAGGGAGCCCAACAGGGCCAGCAGGCCCCAGAAAAACCTGAATATAAAGGCATAAAAGATGAGGGCGTGAATGACCCAGCGTATGCGGGATTGTCTGAAAAGCCGTCGCTGCAGGAACACATCCCAGAACAGGGATTGGATGAGCGGGATTATCTTGGATGAGAAAAGGACCTTGAAGACGTTTACCAGTACCATGATCAGCCGGGTAAAGGGATTGCCTCCCCTCTTCCCCGAAAGGGAGCCGCTCAGAAAAACAGAGAAATAGAGCACCAGGCCGAAACAGAAGATCACCAGAGCCCCCACCGTAATAGGATCATCCACCGAAAAGGTGGCGGTATGACAGGGCATGCATATGATTCCCTTGGGCGGTAGTACCATGGCCCCCACGCCTAAGGGGTTTCCTGCATAATGGCACCGCTGGCAGGGGGTCTCATCTTCAAACCGGACCATTTGGTGAATAAGGGATTGTGCCCCCGGGAGATACGCCTTTTCCCATTGGATGCGGTTTGTCTCCGCATCTTTTACCACCCGGATTCCCTTGAGGTGGCATGCCTGGCAGGACACATTTAGGTGCGCATCGTGGGCCACCTTCTCAGGGTGGGGGAGATGGCATTGGCTGCAGGAAGCCGGCTCTTGCTTTCCGTGTTTTGACGTGGTCGCCTCCTGGTGGCAGGAGATACATGCAAAATCTGTATGGGGAGTGAATTCATGGGATGCTTTATCCATAAGGGGCGCCATCTGTCCGGTAATGGCCTGGGCCTGGGTTCCGGATCGCCCATGGCAGTGGAAACAAAGGCTGTTGATCCGCTCTATTTCTGCCGGCTCATCCCCTTTTATGGACTGATGACAGGTCATGCAGGCCTGATCTTCCGTGGAGAAAAGAGGAAGACTGGTGCGGGTCTGGTGACAGGATCCACACTGTTTACGTACCGGCAACTCCGGGTCAAACCGGTCCGCCTGTTGGTCTTCCCGGCGTATCTGGTAATGGGGATCATGACAGCCAATGCAGGTCTCGTATTCGGATGGTTCGCTCACTTGCAGGGATCCATGAGACCCCTCTTGGAGCGCTTCCATGATCCCGTCATGGCAGTAAAGACATTGTTCCATGGAGAAGGTTTCTTCTCCGGGTTCTGCCATCTCACCCGGGTCAGGGTGGAGGGCCTGTGCAGTCACGTCGAAATGGCATGCCTCACATGAGGTCTGCCCGTGTGCTGAGGCATGAAACCGGGCCGGGTCCACGAACCAGGAGGCCTGGGCATTTTTTACCCCGCAGAGCAGCAGCATCAGAACTGCCGTCCACAGGGCGCAGTACGCCCCAGGCCGTAGGTGTAAATAGGGCCCATGTGCTTTGAGGGTATCCATGGGATCAATGACTCGCCATTATAGGGTAACTGGTAAGACCAATTTATATTGTAAAGTCATTTTGTCAAGAAAAAACCGATGGCTGCTCCTTGAGAACGGATTTACAGACTGGACTGATCTTATGAGAAATATCGTCAATCGCCTGTTATAAAAGGGAGAACAGCTGCTCCTGAAGTTAAAGCGTTTCCCCCTGCTGGATGTGCCCTTGCCGCTTTCAGCCCCCGGGACGACATCTGGTATAACCAGACTGTGACAATCGCCAATTATATTAGCCCAGGGCCTCCGCTTCCGCCTTCTTCTCCGCATAGGTGAGCACCATGCCGCCATCAAACAGAAGATCCCCGCCCGTGAGGTATTTGGCATGACGGGAAAAGCCGAACAAAAACAGGTTCGCCACTTCTATGGGCGTCATCATCTCCTTGACCCGCGAAGTGCCCAGCATGACATCCTGGACCACTGCCTCCTGGCTGATGCCGCGCTGTTCGGCCTGGCTCGGTATTTGGCCCAGGGTGAGTGCGGTTTTGATAAAACCGGTGCTCACTGAAAAGGATCGGATCTTCCCCATTCCCTCGGCGGCAATGGATTGGGTCAGGGCGCGGAGCCCGAATTTGGTGATGTTATAGGCCGGTTTGTTCAGGGTGCAGATATGGGCGTGGATGGACGCCATATTTCCAATGGCCCCGGTACCCTGGGTGCTCTTTTTCATGTGAGGGATGATCAGTTTTGACAGGTAGAAAGGGGCCCGGAGCATCAGTTTTATCATATAATCAAATTTTTCCATGGGAAAGTTTTCTATGGAATCGATATGCTGGATCCCGGCGATGTTGGCGAGATATTTAATGCTGCCGTGAGTGGCGGCCTGGGACACCGCATGTTCGATATCCGAGTCCTGGGTGAGATCGGTTTTGATGAATTCCATCTCCCCGCCCATGTTCCGGGCCAGTTCTCGGGTCTTTGTCCCTTCCTGTTCATTGAAGTCAAGCCCCACCACCAAAAGGTTGTTGGCTGCCGCGGCAATGGCCGTGGCCCTGCCGATGCCTGTACCGGCTCCGCTGACAATACACACGTTTTGGGTGTTAAACTGGGGGTCTTGAACCATCAATATGTCTTCTCGTTTGATTTTTGGTTCTTGAATGTCCATTGCCTGCCTCCTTGATCCGTTGATACGGGCATTGCCCTTGGGAACTTTGCCGCCCATTCAATGACACTTGTGCCTTCACCGTTTCCCGGGACCCGGCTACCAGGGATCTTAACGGTTATGGCCTTGAGTGGCAAGCAGGAATTATGGGTAGAAGTCCGGTACCTGCTTATAAGGAATCATGCGGGATGATTTGGGGAAGTCTTGACAGGCAGGGCTTTTTGGCATATCCTGCATTGCGAGAGGGTGTTGAAAATGCTCAGCGAGCGCATCCCCCGCAGCTTGTTGGAGCGAAGCGGAAATCCCGCCTTGCGGGGCCGCGGGCCGCCAGAGGCGGTTAAAGGTTGGCTCGCCCTGTTAAATGCCGCATTGCGGCCCTCCTTTGCATCCTGTGGTCGCTGTAGCGGCTGCCTTAACCTTATTTGATATTCACAACTGCAGGAGAGAAACGGATATGTTGAAACCAGGGAAGACCTATGACGAGGTATACGATTCTTTTGCCTGGAAGATCCCGGAATTTTACAACATCGGCGTAGATATCTGTGATAAGTGGGCACACCAGCGATATCGATTGGCTTTGATCTATGAAGACGACCAGGGTAAAGTGGAAAACTACACCTTCTGGGACCTCAAACGCGTGTCCAATGCCTTTGCCAACGGGCTTAAGGCCCACGGCATAGAACCGGGGGACCGGGTGGGGATCCTGTTGCCTCAGTCTCCGGAGGCGGGCATAAGTCACATTGCCACCTACAAGATGGGAGCCGTGGTCATCCCCCTTTTCACCTTATTCGGTACCGAGGCCCTGGAATATCGCCTGTCCCACAGTGAGGCCAAAGGGATCGTAACAGACGAGGCCAATCTTCCCAAGGTGTTGGAACTGCGGGAGCGGCTCCCTCATCTTCAGGCCGTAGTCCTCGCTCGGGGCAAAGCCCCGGAAGGGGTCTTGAATTTCTGGGACCTGGTCTCACAAGGTTCAACCGCTTTCCAACCCCTCAAGACCCGGGCTGATGATCCTGCGCTCATCAGCTATACGTCCGGGACCACCGGCCCGCCCAAAGGGGCGTATCATGCCCATCGGGTTCTGTTGGGGCACCTGCCCGGCATACAGTTTCCCCACAACTTTTTTCCCAAGGAAGACGATCTGTTCTGGACTCCGGCCGACTGGGCCTGGATGGGAGGCTTCATGGATGTATTGCTTCCCAGCTGGCACTATGGGGTGCCGGTGGTGGCCCATCGGGCCAAAAAATTTGACCCTGAACAGGTTTTCCATCTTTTGGCCAAATATGGGATTCGAAATGCCTTCATGCCGCCTACGGCCCTGAAACTCATGCGACAGGTCCCGGACCCCCGGAGCCGGTATGATTATGCCATGCGGAGTATCGGGAGCGGTGGGGAATCCCTGGGGGAGGAGTTGCTGGAATGGGGGCGGGAAGTCATGGGACTGACCATCAACGAATTCTACGGCCAGACCGAGGTCAACCTGGTGGTGGGAAGCTGTTCAGAAGTCATGGAGATCCGGCCGGGTTCCATGGGCAAGGCCATCCCCGGCCACACGGTGGAGATTATCGACGAATCAGGCAATCCCCTGCCTCCTGGAACCGCCGGTGAGGTGGCCATTAAGGCGCCTGATCCGGTCATGTGTTTGGGATACTGGCGGAATGAGGCGGCCACCAGGGAAAAGTATATCCAAGATTGGTGGCTGACCGGGGATCTGGCCAAAAAGGATGAGGACGGATATTTCTGGTTTGTGGGGAGAAGCGATGATCTCATCACCAGCGCGGGATACCGCATCGGGCCGGCCGAGATCGAGGACTGCCTTATGAGGCACCCGGCCGTGTCCATGGTGGCTGCGGTGGGGAGCCCGGACGAGGTGAGAGGCGAGGTGGTCAAGGCCTTTATTGTTCCCAAGTCAGGGGTCTCCCCGGACGCAGACCTGGAGAATGATATCAAGACCTTTGTCAAGCAGCGGTTGGCGGCCCATGAATACCCGAGGGAAATCGAATTTGTCCACGATCTGCCCATGACCACCACGGGGAAGATTATCCGTAAGGATTTGAAGGCGTTGGAGATAAAACGAAAATCCCGGGATTAATCTTCTGGAAGCCGGACCGCCAGGACCGGCTTCTTGCACCGTCTTAAAACCCGCCTGGAAACGCTTCCCATGGCGGCATTCTCCAGAATGCCATGTCCATGGGTCCCCATGACCACCAGATCGCAATGGGACGCTTCCGCCTCTTCTAAGATCTTATCCACGGGATGGCCCACCTTGACCACGATCTTATCGGTGATGAACGCACAGGCGGGCAACTGGTCGGCCATCTCTTCACAGAACTTCTCCAGCCGCTCTTTGAACATCTTCACCACATTGGCTTCATTCTCCTTCATGATTTGGTTCCACTTCTTCTCCCCCAACACATTCATCATGAGGCTTTCCCGGTAAGGGGACCCGTTGTCCAGAACGTGAACCAGAGTAATTCCTGCTCCGAAACGGTTGGCGATGGTTGCGGCATATCCAAAGGCATACTTGGCATTTTCGGACAGGTCAGTGGCGTAAAGGATTTTCTTGATCTCTGGAACCATTTTTTACCTCCGTGGGACTCCCGCCACAGCGGGATCATTGGATGATCACCAAGACGCTACGTCAGGGCAAATGAAACTCCCTGCTGCCTGCAGCAGGTTATCCGGAGCGTAATCGCACCGAAGCTCGCCGCGCCATTCATCCTTAGCAGCAAGAGCGAACAAACCACTTGGGTTTTCCCTTCATTTCTGCTATGTGAAAAGGCGATGGGACCTTCCCTTGGTGGTTTAAACCAGTATACGGGTGAACCTCACCCGGGAGCAAGGGAAATCATCCGGAATCCTTCAACCTCGTATTACCCGATAATAAGGATGCAGCATGTCTGAAACCGCGGAAATTATCGTAGGGATCGTTGTCCTAATAGGGGTCTATATTTTTACCCGACGTTTCCACGCCTGGAGGCTGAAACAGACCTATCTGTTCATTATCCGGGATCTGAAAGCCAAAGAGGCCTTTTCCCCTGAAACCGCGGTCACCCTGCCCTACGCAAAAGTGAGGCTGTTTCGGGTGGGTACCAGGGATTACCGACCCAAGGCCCTGCAACACTTGACCATGAGCGACATTGTGGGGCAAACCCAGAACGATAAATACTACCTCAAAGACAAAAATACCCCCGATACCCTGCCAGGCAGATAAAAGGCCCTACTTCTTGGGGTACCGCGGGCTGTCCACCCCTTCGGTGGCCTTTCCAAAGGAGGCGGTATCCAGTCCTTTCAGGGGATGGTTCTTGGCATACATGGGTTTGAGTTTGTCCGCCCTCACTTCTGGATAAAACTGTTTGATAACGGCCTGACTTCGGTCCAGAGGTACCTCCTCAATGGCGTAATCCGTAGTGCCCATGCCGTTTTCCACCCCCCCGTAGATCTGGGCCTCCACGTCCTTTCCCTTGATCACGTTGAGTTTCTTTACGCCGGGGTCCAGGGCATCAAAGTCCTCAGCCTCTGAGTTGAGCAGCCCCGGGGCCTGATTCATCATATCAATACAGGCCTTGTCCACGGCCACCGGGTCCAGGGAGGCGAAGATCCCCAACCCGTTCACAATGGGCGTGTCGGTCCACCCGTAGCAGTCACAACAGGGGGTGATATCCACCGCATAGTTTACAAAGAAAAACCTGCCCGCCTCCTTGGTCAACATGGCGGCCAGTACGGAGTCGGCGATCCGGCGGCCCAGGGCCGGCAGATGATCGAATCGCTGAATGGCCCCCACTCCGGCCATGTTGACACACAGGTTGGCGCAGGCAAAACAATAGACACAGGCCTCCAGGTCGATTTCCAGACCCTTTTCGGTCACCTGGATGGCGCCTTCCGGACAGCAGGCCTCACAGGTCTTCCACCATTC
>JAWLET010000005.1:0-9971 GCA_041685955.1 Desulfobacteraceae bacterium
ACCGGGGCGTTTTTCTGGTCTTTGCACAGATCCATGGACCGGGCGATGTCGGAGATAAATTCGGGCACATGAAAATCAAAGTGGGTCTGGTGCCGGGTCTTGCCAAAATAACGAAACAGAATCAGGTTGGATATCTCGGGGAATTCAAAAAGATAATCGGTCATCAACTTGATGGCCATATCCATCCGCACGGCCAGGGGCCGGCCGTGGATGACACGCTCCACCTCAATGAGTTTCAAGCGAAGGTCTTCGGTGATGTCCAAAACCGCCGCCTCATACAGATTGCCTTTATCTCCCCAGTGGTAATGAAGGGTGGAGATGTCAATCCCCACTGCTTCGGCGATCATCCGGGTGGTCGTACCGTGAAACCCGTACTCCCCGAATACCTGCCGGGCCGCTTTGAGAATCTTCCCCTTCATGGATTCGGGGTCGTTCCTCGCCTTTTCAAGGGGCGTAACCATCAATTTGTTCCATCTATAGGTTCCATCAATTGATGGACATCATCAAGCATCAATCCAATGGTGTCAAGCATTTTTTTTGGAAAAAATGCTGGCGCTGACATTTTTTCAGCAATGCGTGATGCATATTCTGGCGTTCTATCCCCGAATCATGGCCGATTTTTTCTTGACAATAATATGAAATAAGTAATTATAAACGATCGTTCATTAATAGCACAAGAAACGAAACCCCGCCCCTGGAGCAACTCCGAGAGATCACTCACGTTCATTTTTGTTTCTCTGTGAGCGGTCCGGCTCTGTGGTGATCAAAATCAAAAACGATATGAATCGGTGGTGAAAACCCGCAGGAGGAATTTCTTATGGCCATGATGACGGCAGAAGCGTATGAGGAAAGTCTCAGGAAATTGAACCTGCAGGTCTACATGTTCGGCGAGAAGGTAGAGAATGTGGTGGACCACCCGATCATTCGACCCTCCATGAATGCAGTGGCCAAGACCTATGAACTGGCCCATTCTCCGGAGCACGAAGATCTGATGACGGCCCTGTCCCACATTACGGGAAAGCGGGTCAACCGGTTCACCCACATCCACCAGGACATCGGAGATCTAATCAAAAAAAGCAAAATGGGAAGGCTTCTGGGCCGGGAGACCGGGTGCTGTTTTCAGCGGTGCGTGGGCATGGATACCCTGAACGCCCTTTCCATTGTCACCTACAATATCGACCAGAAATACGGTACAACATACTACCCCCGGTTTCTAAAATACCTGGAGTACATTCAGGAGAACGACCTGGTGGTGGACGGCGCCATGACCGATCCCAAGGGCCACCGGGGGTTGCCCCCGCACCAGCAGCCGGACCTGGACGCCTTCTTGCGGGTGGTGGAGGAGCGGAAGGATGGCATTGTGGTCCGGGGGGCCAAGGCCCATCAGACCGGCGCGGTCAATTCCCACGAGGTCGTGGCCATGCCCACCCTGTCCATGCGCAAGGAGGACGCGGATCACGCGGTCTGTTTCGCCCTTCCCAGCGACGCGGAGGGGATCACCTATATCATGGGCCGTCAGTCCTGCGACACCCGGAAGCTGGAGGGGGGCGCTCTGGACCAGGGGAATATCCTGTTCGGGGGGCATGAGGCCCTGGTGGTCTTTGACGACGTGCTCGTGCCCTGGGACCGGGTCTTTATGTGCCGGGAACATGATTTTGCCGGGCAGCTGGTGGAGATATTCGCCGCCTACCACCGGCAGAGCTATGCCTGCAAGGTGGGGGTGGGCGATGTCCTGATCGGCGCGGCCCAGACCGCCTCGGAGTATAATGGGGTGGAAAAGGCCTCGCATGTGCGGGACAAGATCGTGGAGATGAATCACCTCAACGAGACCCTCTACTGCGGATGCATTGCCTGCGCCTCCGAGGGCCACCGGGAACCCAGCGGCACCTACTGCGTGAACATCCTCCTCGCCAATGTGCACAAGCACAATGTCACCCGCTTTCCTTTTGAACTCTCCAGACTGGCCCAGGATATCGCCGGCGGGCTGATGGTCACCCTCCCTTCGGAAAAGGATTTGAATTCCCCTGAGACCGGCAGGTGGATCAGGAAATACTACAGGGCCCATCCCGATGTTCCCACCGAGAACCGAATGCGGATTCTGCGGCTGATCGAGAATCTGACCCTGGGCACGGCCGCGGTGGGCTACCTCACCGAATCCATGCACGGCGCAGGGTCGCCCCAGGCCCAGCGGATCATGATTTCCCGACGGGTGAATCTGGCAGAAAAACAGAAGGCCGCCAAAAAGCTCTGCGGGGTTGAGGCATAAGGGGGGAAACCCCTGCGTCAGGGTCAAACATGCTGAAACGGTTTTTGTTCAATCGGGAGTTTCTCTTGGTCCTTGCGCTGGTATTGGGGGTGGTGGAGGGAAAGACGTCCCGGTATACGGCACCGCTGGTCCTTCCCCTCCTGGGGATAGTGATGACCCTGTCCACCCTGCTGATATCCGGCCGGGAATTGCGGTCGCTCAGGACCCTGATGGCGCCGGCCCTGTGGGGAATTGTCATGAATTACGTGATTCTCTCCGGGGCCACCCTGGTAACGGCTGCCCTGATCATTCGGGATCAGGACCTGTGGACCGGGTTCGTGATCCTGGCCGCGGTACCGCCGGCAGTGGCGGTGATCCCCTTTACCGATTTTTTGCGGGGGGACCGTTCCTACGCCCTCATCGGTACTGCAGGGGCTTATTTGGCAGGGCTTTTTTTCATGCCCGGAATTGCTGTGGTATTTCTGGGATCTGCGGTGGTCCAGCCCACACGGCTCGTGTCCATCATCATTTCCCTCATTGTGGCCCCGTTTTTGGTGTCCCGTTTGCTGCTGTGGCTCAAATGGGACCGACGGATTCAACCTCTCAAGGGCCCCATCACCAACTGGTGTTTTTTTGTGGTGACCTATACCATTGTGGGGTCCAACCGACCGATCATTTTAGGAAATCCCCTGGGACTGGTGCCGGTGCTGGTGGTGGCGGTATTCACCATCATCTGTCTGGGCTTGATTGTGGAATACAGCGCCAGATTTATGAGGGTGAATGCCGGCACCTGGCGGGCCCTCATGTTTCTCGGTACGCTGAAGAATTATGGTCTGGCCGGGGGTGTGTCCCTCACCCTGTTTGGTACTGAAACAGCGCTTCCTGCCACCATGAGCGTGGTTGTTATGGTCATATATGTGGTCCTGTTACAGTTGAGAGCCAGGGTGAGTTAAGGCAAATGATGATTCGTATTGCCAAAGAACTGCGCCAATGGCGCCGGAAACTGAGCCGTGTCCGGTGGGTGGCCCGATTTTTGCCCGTGGCGCTGCCCGAGGGCGAGACAGACACGCCTGGATTAATCATGATTCAGATCGACGGGCTGGGCCGGACACAGCTGGAAAAGGGTCTGAAGCGGGGACGGCTGCCCTTTATCCGGGATTTGCTTCAGAGCGGACATGTCCACCTGCACAGTCACTATTCTGGGGTGCCGTCGACCACACCGGCCATGCAGGCAGAGCTTTTTTATGGCGTCAAGACCGCTGTGCCCGCTTTTTATTACCTGCATCGCAAAAGCGGTGAGTTGTTCAGCATGCAAATGTCCCAGGCCGCCAAGGCGGTTGTCACTAAACTTCAATCCAGAACCGATCGTCCTCTGCTTCAAGGGGGGCACGCCTATGCCGATGTGTTTACCGGCGGTGCGGAAGAAGCCCGCTTTTGCGCTGAAACCATGGACCTGGAATCCCTGCTGCGCCGAATGCATCCGGTGAAATGGGTCTTGCTGCCCATGTTGTATTTCTATAAAGTTCTCCGGGTCCTGGCCCTGACCCTTTTCGAAATCTTTCTGGCGCTGATGGATGTTCTGCGAGGGGTCTTCGACCACAAGAATATCTGGCAGGAACTCAAGTTCATCCCCTCCCGCATCGGGGTGGTGATTGCGCTGCGCGAAATTGTCCGATTTATGGTGCGCCTGGATATCGAGCGGGGCATCCCCGTAATCCACGCCAATTTTCTGGGCTACGACGAGCAGGCCCATCGGCGAGGCCCCGGTTCTTACTTTGCCCACTGGACCCTTAAGGGTATTGACGATGCGGTACGGGACATCGTCCGCAGTGCCCGACGTTCCCATTATCGTGATTACGAAGTGATCATTTACAGCGATCATGGACAGGAGTCCTGCTGCAACTATCCTGCGGAGCATGGCGTGACCGTCCGCCAGGCGGTGCGTCGCACCCTGCACACCCTGTGGTACAGCCATACCCTGCCTGCCCATGGGACGGATTGGGAGGCTGACAGCGACAGGGGCCTGTTTACTCGCGGACTCTTGCGGTCCAAGCCGGCCCGACCCCCCACCCGACCGCCGGATTTGGGCACCCGGGTCACGGTGACCGCCAAGGGACCCCTGGGCCACGTCTACCTCCCGTTCATCCCGGATGAGACCCAGAAACAGGCCGCGGCCCAGGCCCTGGTGCATGAGGCTGAGATTCCTCTGGTACTCTATACCCTTGCCAATGGCCAGGTTCAGGCGGTTACTGGAAGCGGACGATTTTATCTGCCCCAAGACGCAGTCCCGGTGATCGGTGGAGACCATCCCTTTTTACCCTTTGCTGTGGAGGATCTGATGGCCACCTGCCGGCACCCTGATGCCGGAGACCTGGTCCTCAGCGGCTGGGAACCGGGGACTCGACCGTTGACCTTCCCGGTGGAAAACGGGGCCCATGGCGGCCCGGGCAAAGAGGAGACCCATGGGTTCGTGATGCTGCCCGAGGCCCTGTCAGTGCCTGCTGGTGTGGGCCGAAAGACCGGGGGCCATGCCCCTTTTTTGCGTCCTCTGGATTTGCGGCAGGTGGTTCTGGAATATCTGGAGAAGCGGGAGGAATCCCCCCAGGTGGCGGTCAAGGGTGCGGGCAGCGCCCGTCCGCCGGCGTTGAACCCATCCCGGCATCTCAGTGTGATGACCTACAACGCCCACAGCTGCGTGGGGACCGACGGAAAGGTTCGGCCTGTGCGTATTGCCCGGTTAATCGCGCGTCTTCAGCCTGATATCGTGGCTGTGCAGGAACTGGATACTCGGCGCCGACGCACCGGTGGTGCTGACCAGGCGGCGATCATTGGCGAGGAACTGGGTATGGCCCATGTTTTCCTGCCGCTGGTAGCGGGTAAGCGGGGCCATTACGGCATTGCTATTTTCTGTAAATGGCCCTTTGAAACCGTAAAGGCGCAGACCTTTGATATCGCCTCGAGCAAAGGTCGCGAGCCGCGAGGTGCGGTGTGGATCAAAACAAGCCTGGCCGGCGAAACCGTACACCTCGTCAATACCCACCTGGGACTTTCGCGTCGTGAACGCCTGGCCCAGATCCAGATCCTTCTCGGTCCAAAATGGCTGGGCGGATTGGAAAACGGTTCACCCGTGATCTTTTGTGGCGACTTTAACGCCCATTCCCGCTCGGCCGTTTACGGCCTTATTCAGCGGAAGTTGAACGATGTTCAAACCGGTTGTGCCGGTCATTCCCCGCAGGCTACCTTTGCTTCGTATCGACCGTTTATGCGCATTGACCACATCTTTGTGAGTGATGCCTTTACCGTCGAACAGGTGTATGTAGTCACAGGGGGAAGTGCTTCGGTGGCATCGGATCATCTGCCGCTTAAGGCGGAGTTGAAATTTATGGCACAACAGCGGGCACAAGCGAGTGGGACCCATGGCTGAATTCAAGGCCGGTTGGACCAAACCGTTTATTGGCGCCGGGCTCCTGGTGGCTGTGGCCGTAGGATTGAAGCTGTACGGCCCGGAGTGGGATAACGAGGCCCTGGTGGCCTATGCCGAACAGCTGCCCGGCAGCCTGTTTGTGGCCGGTTTTATGGTGCTGCCCCTGGTGGGGGGACCGATGAGCCTGTTTTTGATTGCAGCCGGGCTGAAGTTCGGCCTGATCACAGGGATGCTTGTGGCCGCCGGGTGTATCGGCGTCCACAACCTGGTGGCCTACCCGCTGACCCACAGCTACCTCCAGCAGCCGGTCAAGCGGTTTTTACTGCGCCGGGGCCACCGTATCCCTGATGTACCCAAACGGCACCAGGCCTGGTTCACCGTGGCCTTTACCGGGGTGCCCAGTATTCCCTACACGCCCAAACTGTATTTGCTGGCCCTTACCAATATCTCTTTTCGGACCTATTTCTGGTTGGGTTGGCCCACTTACACCATCAGCTGCATTGTGTTCGTGGGCTTAGGCGATGCCACCGCACGGTTGAACTGGAACTGGATTATCGCCCTGGCCTTGGTGGGCGCGGGATTCGGTGCACTTTCCGTTTATCTCAATAAAAAAATAAGGCAGAAATTGGGACTGAAATATGGACCCTGACATGTGTCCGTATACAAACAAGCATACAGTCCCTGAACGAAAACCCCGTTTGGCTACATCCTTTTAATTTGTCTCAGCATAGGGTGCTGTAATCGATGGTGAATCAAAAGGCGCAGATGGTTCGGGATTATTATGATGAAAGGGGGTGGAAGGAGGGACGGGCATGATCCCCTATGTATCCGAGACCCTGCTCAGGGGATGCCTTTTCTTTTTCATGCTGGTGGCGCTATGGGCCTGCGCTTCCAGGCCCCCGCCATCGTTACGGCCCCCCAAGACGGAAGTGTCTTATGTGCGATACACTATCCAGGCGGGTGCGTTTTCCAGGGTCCAAAATGCCATGCGCCTCACCCGTTCCCTGGAAAACCAGGGACTCAGCGCCTACTACTATCGGGACAAATCCAGGCTGTTCAAGGTCCGGTTCGGCGATTTTGCTTCTCGAAAAGAGGCCCTGGTCAGGGCACGATCTTTGGTGTCGGCGGGGATCATCGAGGCCTATTATATTGTCTCGCCCGATGGGTACAGGGCGACCAAAGGGGAATCCTACAACACCGCCTTATTGAGGGTCGATCTGGTGGAAACGGCCGAGCGCTTCATCGGCCTACCCTATGAGTGGGGCGGAACTTCGCCGGATGAGGGGTTTGACTGCAGCGGGCTGGTCATGGCCGTCTACCAGCTGAACGGGATCTCGCTCCCCCGGTCCTCTCAAGCCCAGTATACGTCCGGCAGACCCGTGGGCCAAAATGCCCTGCAAAAAGGAGACCTGGTTTTTTTCTCTTCTCTCCGTGGGAGTAAGGTCTCTCATGTAGGGGTATATATCGGTAATGATGCTTTTATTCACGCCCCGGGTGAGGGCAAGGTGATTCGAAAAGACGCCCTCTCCGCACGGTGGTTTAAGACGCGATTTAAAGGCGCCCGGACCTACCTGAGATAAATCCGGGACAGCTTGGGACCGTCAGCGGAAAGAGTAAATTCCGCCCCGTAAGAATTGCAGACCTGAGACCCGCATGAGAAGGAGGACCCATTGAAGCGGTTTGCAGTGTTATACGACGATAAATTAAAGGAATACGACCTTGGGCACGTTCTTCAGGAAGACCGGTACCAGAATTTTATGGACCACTTTCAGGCCCGATTGGGGGATTGTCCTGATTTTGAGGTCGTTTCCCCGTCCTATGCCACCCATGACGATTTGCGACTGGTGCATACCCAAGCCTATATCGAACGGATCCACCGATATGAAAGCAGGGATCCACACGACACGCCCCTTTCCCCCGGGTTTGTACGGGCCGCCAAACTTTTGGCAGGCGCAGGCAAGCTGGCGGGCGAACTGGTTCAATCAGGTAAATATCAAAAGGCCTTTGTGGTGGGCGGCGGGGTTCAGCATGCCTCTCGAAGTCGCGAAAAGGGGTTCGGGGTGTTCAGCGATGTGGGCATTTGTGCGGAAAACCTGATGCAGAACTTCAACCTTGAGAGAATATTGATTGTGGATACCGATGCACACGCCGGAGACGGTATTTATGAAATTTTTTCTGAAGATCCGCGTGTTTTATCCATATCCATTCACCAGCATCCATTGACCGTCTATCCGGGCACCGGGTTTATCCATGAGATCGGAAACGGGGCGGGCAAAGGGTATTCGGTGAATATTCCCTTGGCTCCCGGGACCGGGGATCATAGCTATGCATATGTCCTGGATGAGGTGGTTTTACCGCTGAGTGAATCGTTTCTACCCCAGATCATCCTCATGGTGGATGGGTGTGATCCCCATTTCACGGATCAGATTACCCGCATGGGGGTGACACTTGACGGCATCAGGGAAATGGGGAAAAAAATGGGGGAAATCGCCGCCAAGGTGTGTGAGGGAAAAATGGTTGATTTCACAGGTTCCGGGTACAGCCATAACCTGAATATTGTGTCATTGGGCTGGCTGGCTTCCATGGCCGGGGTCACAGGTGTCCAGATGGACCTGGAAGAACCGGAGTTAATCCCTCAGGATGTGAAACCGGATCGGGGGCTGGCGGAAGCCAGAGAGATTGTACGTCTACTCAGAAAAGAGCTTACCTCCTATTGGACGTGCTTCCATGCCCGCTCAGGGCCTTCCTGAATCCCGTACACAGGGCGAGGCACCCTACCATCACCAAAAGACAGGCCAAAAAGGCGGCTTTGAATGCTTCCGGGGGGTAGCTTCCGTGGACCTGACCGGTACGGTCCAGGAGGTAGCCGGTGATGACCTGCATGGCGGCCACACCGAGGAAAGGTGCGGTGTTCAACAGGCCCGACACACTGCCCAGGATCGCTTTTGACGTGGTTTGGTTTACCAGGGACCACAGTGAGGTTGCAAAGCCCCCGGCAAGTGCCCCCATGAAAAAGAGCATGATGCCCGTTACCGACCGACCGGCAATGTGCCAGCCGAAGGTCAAAAAGGCCCAGATTACACTTTCCAGACCGAGTGTGGTCATGAGCATGGTTACTTTTTCCCGAAACAATCGGTCTGTCAGGTGGCCCAATACGGGCGCACCGACCATGAATCCGATGGGAACAAGCATATTGAACCCGCTGGCCCGCAGTTGGTCCATGGCATGGACGGTGATGAGATAGGGAGTGGCCCACAGGCCCTGAAAGGTCAGAAATGTACCGAAAAAGCCGGCAAAGATGGTGGCGAGAACCCAGAAGCGCAGGGATACCAGGACTCTGGTGGCCGAAGGCTCCCTGTTTGAGGTTTTGGGGGTTCTTGTTTCCGTATCAGGGGGTGAAGTGGGTGTGGAGCCGGTAAAATCTTTGATCAATATCAAAACAGCAAAGGCCAGGCCGAAGGTGATGCCCCCGATCACAAAAAACGCGCTACGCCATCCCCATGCATCGGCCATCCATGCCAGTGGAGTGGTGGCCGCAATGGCGCCGAGATTGCCCACTGCGAGAAGGAGGCCGGTCAGGGTGGAAAAATCCCGGGCCCTGAACCACTGGGAAAAGGCCTTCAAGGCCGGCACATACACCCCGCCCACCCCGAAACCGATGACGGCCCGCCATGCTGAGGCCCAACCGATGGACTGGGCCAGACCGAAAAGAACCGTCCCCATACCGGCCAGCAGGGACCAGTAGGCCACTACCCGCCTCGGTCCCAACCGGTCCGTGAGGTACCCCACAATGGGTTGCTCCAGGGCGTAGGTGTAGAAATACATGGATGACATGAATCCAAGGGCAGTGGCACTGGTCTTAAATGCCTCCAGAAGGTCGGGGGCGATGACGGACGTGGATACCCGGTGAAAATAGACAAACAGGTAACACCCTGCAATGACACCGAACACAATCCATGGATGAGACTGTGTTTTTGGGCCTTTCTGGAATACGCGCATGTGTATGGTCTCTTTCTGAGGTATTTGGAGGAGGAATTATATCCACAGTGATCACATAACGAACCCGCCATCCCCTCAGTCCAGTCTTGTTTGACACATAAAGGCGAATGAAGTCAAGACCTGAAAGAGATGCCCTTCTGCCGGGGTAAGGCCCACAGGAACCGCTTTTTCTTGACCTTCGGAAGTGGGCGTTGTACCAACGCCATGGGAGTGAATCCCAAGCTGGAAGGTCCGCGCGGAATCATGCGGTTCAGGTCCCGATCCGTGTGAAATGGACCTTTTCGCCGGGCCGCATTACCATGG
>JAWLET010000005.1:10071-37116 GCA_041685955.1 Desulfobacteraceae bacterium
GTCCATGCATTCAATCTGGAAACCTATGGGGAGATGGGGCTTGATCCTCATCAGATGAGACCGGTCAGGCATGCCCGGCGAAGGCTTCACAGCCCTGTTCATTGGTTTGCTCGGTTCAAGTCCTGGTTTTTCCAGTCCAACCGCTTTTTTCAGAAAGGATAAATCAATATGACCAAGACCATAGAGGTTTGTTTTCCCGGCGGGAAACGCGTGGATGCCGGGATCGAAGGGATGACCATTCACACGGACCAGGCCGTGGAAAACGGGGGTGCGGGTACGGCCCCTGAACCGTTTCAGCTCTTCATGGCCTCCATTGCCACCTGTGCGGGCATCTATGCACTGGAGTTTTGTAAGGCCAGGGAGATTGCCCCCCACGGCATGGCCCTGACCATGCGTTACGATTTGGACCCCAAAAAAGGAATATGTAACCAGCTCAACATTGATTTGAAAGTGCCGCCCGGATTTCCGGAAAAATACAAAAAGGCCGTGGTCCGGGTGATGGATCTGTGCAATGTCAAAAAGCAGATGCTCAATCCCCCGGAATTTGTTATTCAGGCTGGAAACGGATAGCCGCGAGGCAGCTCGGTAGGCTGTCTGGAAGGCAGATCACTTTGTTGAATGAACAGGGAGGACATTCCCCACGGCTCAAAGCGGGACAGGGGATGTTTCAATGCGGAGTGAGGGTTTCCATGATAGGTATACGCGAGGCACGAAAGCGCGGACTGGCCGGGGTAAAGGTAGGGGACACTTTTACCACTACCCGTACATTTACGCAGGCGGATGTGGTCTGTTTCGGAGAGATCTCCAAGGATTACAATCCGGTTCACTTTGATCAGCAATTTGCACAGGCCGGCCAGTTTACCGGCCGGATCTGTCATGGCCTTCTGGTGGCGAGCATGGTCACTGAGATCGGTGGACAGTTGGGGTGGCTGGCCTCAGGCATGCGGTTTGATTTCAAAAAACCGGTGTATCCGGGGGATCGCATTGAATGTCGACTCACCATCGCCGCGCTTGCCGGCCGACGCGTCAGGAGTGAAGCCGTGTTTGTGAATCAACACGGGATGACGGTGATGGAGGCGGTGGTGGAGGGCGTTGTTCCGGACCTTCGGGGAAAAGAGGTCCTTCAAGAAATGATCGCACAAGACCACGCTGTGAACGCCCGCGAGCCATGAGCCTGTCATTGTCTTTGGTGGGGGAAAAAATAAGGGGAGTGCTTTTTATGCCGTTGAATTGGATCTGGGCGGGGATTATAATGGCGGGTATGGTGGCCGCTCTGATCGGTTTTTATCCCCAGGTGGAGAATTTTTTTGTCTTTTTTCCGGACAAAAAGCTGGAATGCCATCCTTCGGATTACCATCTCAACTATGAGACGGTCAATTTTGTGGCCCAGGACGGCACAAGGCTTCACGGGTGGTTTTTTCCCTCCCCCGATGATGGGCCTGTGGTTCTGTTTTCGCACGGAAATGCAGGCAATATCTCTCACCGGCTGGAAAATGTAAAGGGGCTGGTGGATCAGGGGCTGGGGGTCTTTCTTTATGACTACAGGGGCTATGGAAAAAGCAAGGGCCGACCTTCAGAGAAAGGGATTTACGAGGACGGTCTGGCCGCCTATGACCACCTGACAGGACAGAAGGGGGTCCCGCCGGAGCGGATCGTATGTTTTGGCCGGTCCCTCGGGGCCGCAGTGGCCATGGAAACAGCGCTTCATCGAAAAACCAGGGGCCTCATTATGGAAAGCGGTTTTACATCCGCAAACCAGATGGCCGGCATACTGTTATTTTTTCGACCTCTGTCGCGCCTCTTGCCTGAACATTATAACAACATAGGGAAAATTCCCCACGTCGACGTGCCCAAACTGATTATTCACGGAGATGCGGATGATCTGATCCCATTCACCATGGGCGAGACGCTGTACCGGGCCGCGTCAGCACCCAAATATTTTTTTCCCATAAAAGGCGCGGGTCACAATGATACCTACGTGGTGGGCGGAAGACGCTATTTCGAAACCGTTGCACGGTTTGCAGAAGATGCCCGGCTGAACGCCGATTTTAGCTGATTCTTCCTGGAAGCACTGTGAAGGCTACTCATCTTCTATCTGAGAGATGGCGGCAATCCGGGAGTGAATCTCCTGGGTGAGGGCATCCATGTCCGCCTGAATGGCGGTCAGCTTGGCTTCCCAGATCTCTGTCAATGCGGCCTTGAGTGCCCGGACCCGCCTTCTGGCCTTCCGATCCAGGGTCCGGGTGTAACGCCTGTAGAACCTGAACCCCAAAAAGAGGTTGAGCGCACCGAAAGTCACCAGGGCCGCAAGGCCTTTGGGACTGAAAAGGGTGTGGACCATGGCGGTGATCAGTCCCACCATGGTGGATGCCCCGGGGTCGCTCGTTACCCCCTGCCATCCGTTTTCACCTCCCAGGGCCAGTAAGAACAGCATAAAGAGAACCGTATAAAGTATATATTGAACCGCCCTAAACCCCCACATGCGATCTGGTCTATCCTGCCCTGAACCGAGGGCTACGCCGTCGAAAAACCGCTCACCCAGCTCCTCATGGTTTTTACGTGCATCCACAATGCGTTGCAGCCGATCTCTGAAGGGGGAGGGCAGATCTTCGGACAAAAGACGCCCGGTGATTCGGTCTTCCACTCTTTCCAGACGTTTTTGGAAACGAAGGGCCACGTCATCAGGCGGGGTCAGGTCGGAAAGGGCCATGGGTTGCCCGCGGTCATGGGAGGCGCTTTTTCCCAATCGGTCCAAAAGGCGTCCCACGCCATGACCGGGGCCTACCAGATTCGCGGAGTCCGTTGAATAGGGAACGATATCCCGCGGCGCGTGCCTGTCCAACCACAACTCAATGGCTTCTTTACCGGTCCGGGTCCATGACGATCGCTGGGCTTTGAGTTCCGCTGTCATGTTCCTGAGCAATTTTTCAAATCTTTGAAGGTTGCTGACTTCTCTTTTCAGAAGGGAAAAAAGTCGGCCGGCCTCCACGTCCAGGTTGGCGCTTTTGATGGCGGTGATTTTTTTGGCGTCTCTTTGCTGAAAGATCTGGTGACTGAAAGTGGAAAACTGGTTCCAGGGGGAAAGGGAAGAAGCTTCCATGGCCTCCCTTGCCGATACCGTATAAATGAGGGGTTCCTCAATGCCCTGGGCCCTGATATGCCCGGAAAACCCCTGCATCACAGCCGCGAGTTCCTTATGACCCTGGTCTGTGGATCGACCTTCAAAGAAAAGGTCGGCCTTGTTGAGCACAAAATAGAAATTCTGACAGGCCTTGGCGGTGACCTGTATAAACTCATACAGGCTGCTATCCGCATATTTTTCAGGGGAGGTGACCCATATCAACAGGTCAAGCTGTTTTAAAAATCCCAGCACCCTTTCCCTGTGCTCATGGGCCAGACTGTCGAAGTCCGGAAGGTCGCACAAAAGAATATCCTTTATCCGGCTGCTCTGGTGGATCACCTCGTGGGAAGGGATATGGGCCAGGGCCGCCTCGGGCAGGGGATCTGCTGTCTGGTACCGGTAGATCAGAACTCTGTCGGTATGAGGCCTGCGATGGCTGGTGGAGGCGATTTTGGATCCGGCCAGGGCATTCATGAGGGACGATTTTCCCACCCCCGTGCCCCCCAGAAGACCGATGGCAAGGGAACGCCCTTCAATGGCGGTCAGCTCTGTCAGAAGCGCGTGGGTTTGACCTATGGCAGCGTCTTTTTCCGCCCGGGAAACAGAAAAAAGGGACTCTTCCTCCAACAGGGCTGACAGGTGTTCAAGCGCTGTCTTGAGCTGTGGGGCGGACCGGGTTTTCATTTGTGAGCCTTGAGCGCCGATTGCGTTTGCGTAAGGGTTTTAATGGTGTTTTCATTGGGCATGAGGTCGTTCAGGCAGGTCTCATAACGGCGGCATTGAAGACTTACCACCGAAAGGAGCCCGTCCTGGTATTGTTTGGCCAGGTCCCTGGTGATTTTCTGAATCTCATGAAAGGCAAAGAGTTCCACCGCCCCCTTGGTCACAAAAGGGGCAATGGCTGAATCCAGTGCTGCATCCAGGATGGTAAACCCGCCGCCCACAGCCGTCTCAAAAGAGACGATAAGGATCCCCCACACCACGGATGTGGAATAGATGCCCAGCCGTTTCCCTGTAGGGATTCCCCGGGCCAGTTCCTGGAATTTCTTTTCCAGCCAGTCAGCGAGTTTTTCCTGTTCCTTATAGATGATCTCTTGCACCTCTGTGTCGGTCAATGCCACTGCCGGATCCCTGAGGGCTGAAAATAGCGGTGAGGACTTGTCTTGGGGCGAAAGTTCCTCCAATACCCGGCGGTGAAGCTTTTCCATGGCACCGAATACGGAGGAGAGATCCGTTTTTCCCCGGACTCTAAACAGCACCTGGCCTTTTGACTCCCGGGGGGGCTTTGGCTTTATCCCCAGCAGCCGCAAGGGGGCCATGACCATCTCTTTGAGGAGCCGACGGGGCCTGGCCAGGATATCGTATCGGTCAAAGAGTTTACGAATTTCACCCCCTATGTATTCCCGGCTCTGCCCTGAAAAACGGGCCTTTTCCGCCTTGATGAGGTCCTGGGCGATCTGGTGGCAGATGGTCTCCAGTCCAAAACGCCATCGGGTGGCGGCTTGGTCTTCCGCCTTTAGAAGGTGCATCAGCCGTTCAATGTCTCTGTTTAACCGGTCGGCCTGCCTGTGGCGGCGCATGCGCCGGATGGAGGCCTCTTTTTCTTTGGACAGGGCCTCCATCAGGACGGTTTTGAAGTCCTGAAAAGCGGTGGTTTTGAGGATGGCTCCCCAGGAAGGGCTGACCAGGTAAGGGATAAACCATGCGGGCCTGTCCCCCAGGGTGTCCTCTTGGGAGCGCAGTATGTTGTGGGCCTCCGAGTCGGCGGTCTTGTGTTCCGCCTTGTTGAACAGAATAAAGAGCGGCGAGGTTTCATCGAGGATAGTCTGGAGAAAGCGGTGAGGCACCTCATCCGCATACTTTTCCTGACTGGTGACGAATATGACCGCGTCAGAGAGATGGTACAAATCCCGGGCCAGGTCCCGGTGTGCCGCGGCCACACTGTCCAGGTCCGGTGTGTCCAGGATCAGCAGGTGCGACAGATCCTCACGAACATGGGTCATGATTGTGAACGCAGCAGGGGATCCGGCAACAGGCGCAGAGGCCCCGGCTGGACACTGCACCACATCAAGAGCGGGAAACGGAAATTCTTCCTCCACAGGACATTCCTGATGAATATAGGCTACCGGCCCCCCGGTCTTGGGTCGTTCCACCCCGGCTGCACTCAAAGGCGCCCCGCATAGGGCGTTGAACAGGGTGGATTTCCCTGTGCCGGTCCCGCCTAAGAACACCACACAGAGGCAGGGCAGGGCCTGTTTATAGAAATAGACCGCGGTCTTCTTTTGAACGTCCTGCGCAAGCCGGGCGATTTCAGTGCTGCCTTGGGTCAAGCCGGGTACGTGGATGGCATGTAGGGTATGCGGGCCCATGTATATGCTTCGATCCAGATGCTGTATCAACGGTGGGCTCAACCCCGCTTCTTACGATGCCATACCCAGAGGATCCCCACGATCACGGCCAGGATGAACGGGATCAGCATCATCCAGAAATATTCTTCCACATAGGCCGCGCCGCCCACCGCCAAGCCGAGAAGGATACCCACCATGCCGAAGCGCCAATCCCCATGGACCCCTGCGAGGAAGGTGACAATGGCCACCACCAAAAGGGAGGTCAAGCCCGCATCAGCGCTGTTCATTCTCCCTGATGTCTCCAGGAAGAGGACCAAAAGCAGGGCGAGGAGAAGACCGAGCCAGTGAAGTATCCAGGTCGGGACAGAACGGATCCCCGTCCGGCCCGGTTCTCCGGGGCGATTAAGCCCGTAAGAAAAAGAGACCCCGGCAAAAACCAGGGTCAGGAAGATCCAGAACCATACGCCATATTGGGGGGAAAAATCGGTAATGGCGATCCCCAGCCCTGAGAGAAAAAAGAGGATCATGATAATGAGACCGTTGGTCTTGATCCGGTGAAACAGGCTCTCCCTTGACGAAGACGATTTTTGGATCGAATGCTTAGTGGGGTTTGCGTCCATGGTCACCTCCATACACTGATGTTGCTACGGTTTATGTTTATCAAAATACCATGATACGCCTTTTAGGCGTTTATTTCCAGGTGACTTTGGGTGGCTTTCTGAGAGGAAGGCGGCGGTACCGGAATCGGGGATAGCCCACCATCATGGCCCCGTAGGCCTGATGCTCAGGCGGTATGCCCAGGGCCTCAAACAGGGGAGGATAATTGTTGGCAGCGGTATAGAAGTATCCTCCCCAGCAGGTTCCCAGGCCCAGAGTGGGTGCGAACAGGTCCAGGTGACTTAAGGCGAGGGTGCAATCTTCCGTGCCAAAAGGCCATGTCTTATCGCCGTGAACCACAATGACGTGGGGCGCACCCCTGCAGATCCGTTCATCTCCCTGTTCCCATTGGTCCACCACCCGGGGTAACCCGACCTCTTCCGACATTTCTGGTGCTTGTTTTATGGTGTCCCGCATCCAGTCCACGACCATTTGGGCCAGCCGTTTGACCTGGGCCGTATCTTCCAGCACCACCCAGTGCCAGGGCTGCTTGTTCTTGGCCGAGGGGGCGTGACAGGCGATTTCAATGAGTTTTTGGAGCTTTTTCCGTTCCACCGGCCTGTCCTTGAATGTTCGTATGGACCGCCGTGATCGGAGAAACTGCTCAGCCTGCAAAGAGGACAGCTCCAGTGCGGGGTCCACGGGCGGGCAGGCCTCGGGATCGAGCCATTTGAGCGTAAGTGCGGCTTCAGGGCAGACCGCCACACAGTGCCCGCAGTACAAACAGTAGTCTGAGGCATCGGGCGTAAGGCCGGGATAGCCCTCCGGACCCTGCATTTGAATTACGGCCGAAGGGCACTCCTCCACACAGATGGCGTCTTTGTTGCATTTTTCCGGATCTATGGTCAGCCATGTCATGTTGAGCTTTCCTCCAGCACCATCAGGGCGTCTACGGCCAGGGGGCGGCCTTCAGACAGAATCACCGGATTGATGTCGATCTCTTTGATTGCATCCTGCTCCAGGCCGATTCTTCCCACGCTGATGAGCATGTGGGCCAGCGTGTCCCGGTCAGCGGCCGGCATGCCCCGCACCGCATCCAGGATCTTGTGTCCTTTGATCTCCTCCATCATCTCCAGGGCGTCCCGCTTTTCCAGGGGGGCCACGCGGAAGGAGACATCCCTCAAGATTTCCGTAAATATACCGCCCAGTCCGAACATGACGCAGGGACCGAACTGCGGGTCCCGTGTCAGGCCCACCACCAGTTCCCGGGTTCCTTTGACCATCTCCTGGACCAGAACCGCCCCCTTGTCCGGGTTTACCTCCTTTATGATATGTTCAAAGGCGGCTTGGGCTTCCTGCTCATTTCTTATATCCACCTTGATGAGCCCTTTTTCCGTCTTATGGGCGATCTCCGAATCACACCCTTTGAGCACCAGGGGATACCCGATGTCCCGAGCCGCTTGCCTGAGATCCTCCCACGTCCTGACAAGACGCTCTTTGGTGACCGGTATGTCATAGGCTGCCAGGACCTGTTTGGAATCGTATTCTGAAAGGGACTTCTGCCCTGCCTGTACGGCGTCTGTGATAATCTTCATGAAATCCTCCGCGGTTAAAAGTCTTCAGCACATATTTCCCCTCAGGGGGATCAACATATTCCGAACTGATACCTGAATACTGAGGTGTCTGCCGGTTTACAGATGACTAAATTAGCTGCATCCCGCCGTAATGACAACCCCTAAATGCCATAAAAAGGCCCATGACCGGGGTTTTGGGTTATCTGTCAGCAGGATTTTTTTGCCAATGCTCCCGGGCCAGGGCCAGGGCCCGGATGCTTTCCTCGGGATTGTTGAAAATGGGAAAGGTGTTCAGGGCCTTGAATTTTTCAATAAAACGTCTTTGGGTGACAAGGCTGAGGGCCACCGGTTTGTGATACACCCGGCACAGCTTTCTCATGAATCTGAGTATTTCCTCGGGGCCCCCGGTTTCCCCGCCGATCATCCTGGACATCTGGGGATCGTAGATGAACGATAATACGACCCCGTCGATATCATGGAGTGCAAGGCATTGTTCCAGGGTGAAAACCAGGGGATCGATATCGTGTATATCGCCGAAATCCATGGGATTGGACATCCGGATGACCCGCCCCCGACGAAATCCCTCGATCCGGTCCATGAGACTGCGGGGCAGCGGGGGGCAGGTGAAGCCGTTTTTTTCGCAGGCATCTCCAAGGATCACCGAAAAGCCGCCTGAAAGGGAGATTACCGCCAGCCGGTTCCCTTTCAAGGGAGGCAGCTTGAGGGCTTTGGCAGCTACGGTCATGTCATGAATACTCTCCGTCCGCACCACCCCCGACTGTCTGAAGGCCCCGGCCACAATTTGGTCGTTATTGGCCAGTGCGGCGGTATGGGAATGGGCTATCTGTGCAGAAATGGCGGTGGTATTGGATTTGAAAACCACCATGGGCTTTCGGATCTCTTTGACCAATCGCATAAACTCCCGGCCGTTTTGTATGCTTTCCAGGTAGAGATGGATTTGTTCGGTCTCCGGATCTGTACCGAGATATCGGATAAAATCTGTTTCATCCATATCCAGTTTGTTGCCCACACTGATGATTTTGGAAAACCCCACATGTTCGTCAGAGAAATGATAGGCGGACTGGGTGGTCACGCCGCCGCTCTGAATGATCAGGCCCACGGGGCCCTTTTTGAATTGATCGGGTCTCAGGGGGTTGAAGGGCGTGCAGAGCCCTGATTCGGTGTTGATGATGCCGATGCAGTTGGGTCCGATAAACCGGATCCCGTATTTTTCCGCCACCGAGAGGAGACGGGCTTCAGCCTGATTGTGAATCGCATCAAATTCTCTGAATCCGCCGGTGGATATGACGGCGTGACAGATGCCTTTTCCACCGCAGATCTCCAGGGTATCGGCCACCACCCCGGCCGGCACCAGGATCACGGCCAGATCGATTCCCTGGGGGAGGGCCTGGGGATCGGTGATGATCTTCTGCCCATGAACCGTTCCGGTCCGTCGTCCCACTGGATAGATCTCTCCCTTAAACCCCATCTTTTGGCAGTGAAGCACAATGTTCTGGGCCAGGTTCCGGGGATCCTCGGCCACACCGAATACGGCGATGCTCGACGGATGAAAGAATGCGTTCATTTCTGAGTTCCCAAACAGGCCAAAGGCATGGGGGTAACGGCCTGTCCTTTCTGGTTGATTTGCAATCAATGATGAACCGGTGCATTTTCAGAGAGGGGCCCTGAATTCCATCAACCTATTTAGCAGGAAGTCCGGAGGTGTCAAGTCAAAAAGTGGCTCAGAAGGCGTCCAAGGACCCTGCAGGACCTCAGTGCTCAAGAATCCCCTTGACCCTTCCGATCCCGAGAAGGTATCAAGATGAGGATTGTAAACTGGTGCCGGAACTCTAAAATTGCCAAGCCTTAAGGGCCCTTCATATCCATGAGCCACACATCCACTGCCATCATCCTGCGAACCTGGGAGTATGGGGAGAGCGACCTTATGGTAAGCTTTTTTACCCCGGATCAGGGCAGGCTCAAGGGCGTGGCCAAAGGGGCCAGGAAGAGCCGCAAACGCTTTTCCAACTGTCTTGATCTGTTTTGCCTGACCCGCCTTGAGTATGAGAAGCGGACCGGGGGAGACCTCTGCTTTCTTCATTCCGGCAAACTGGTCAAGGTCTTTCCCGTGCTCAGATCCGATTTCGACTCCCTGGCTCTGGCCAGTTATATGCTGGAACTCACTGAGGTGATTTTCCCGGTGGGAGTTGTCGAAGAGCGAATGTTTAATCTGTTCAGTGACTTGCTGGCTGTCATTGAAAAGAAGGGGGATTTGAAGCAGATCCGGATCCGGTTCGAGGCCAGGGCTTTGGCCCTTGCAGGCTACGGCATTAATTTGAACCAGTGTTGTGTGTGCGGCCGGTCTTATGCCGGAGAAGGGCGGGCCGTCTTCAGCCGGCAGAGCGGAGGTATATCCTGTTTGAAATGTGGAAAAGAGACCCTCTCCAGCCCGGGGCTGGGACCGGATTCGGTCAGACTTTTAAAGACCCTGCAGACAGGCGCCTGTACCCAGGTGGGGGTGGCGGCGTTTCAGGAAAAGACCGTTGACGAAATCCGGCCGGTGCTGGACCTCCATATCGAATACCAGATCGGAAAACGGTTCAAGTCGGCTGAATATTTAAGGGGAGTCTGAACGTCAATCCTGTGAACTTGTTTTAGCCCGGGCCCTCAGGGGAATGGAATCCCGGGTGGTGAGATAGAGTCCTACACTGACAAGAAGCGCGCATCCGCAGATCACGAACGCAGTGGAATAGAGTTCCCCTGACTGAGCCGTACCGCCACTCAAATGTTTCATGATGCCTCCCAGGCCGTGCATGAAGACCCCGCCCCCGAACATGGTGAAAAAATTAATCCCCGCCATGGCGGTCCCGGACATGTGCCCGGGCATCAACTCTTTGATATGGGCGTAGCTCACCTGGTTGAAGGCCGCAAAAAATCCCAGAATGAACAGGAGAATGCCCAGCAGGGGAAGCATGGCAGGGGCATCCCAGAGGGAAATGAGCAGCACCGCCACACTGCTGATAAAGGAGCCCATGAGGATGGTCTTCTTCCTGGACCTCAAGATGTGATCCGACACCACACCCCCCCCGGGAGACCCTAAGATGAAACCGATACTGATGAGCAGGATCAGGTTCCCTGCCATGAGTGGGGACAGGTTGAGATACTCCATCAGAAAAGGACCGGCCCACAGGGACTGAATGGAGGCATAGGCCCCGTAACGAAAAAAGATGCTCCAAGAGATGGCCCAATAGCTCCAGTCGCTGAAGAGCGTCTTGAGAGGGATCAGGGGGGAGCCGGATTTTTTCGACCCTTCAGATGTTTTTGCCGGCGGCCCTTGGCCCTCGGGTGTATCCCGTACAATGAGGATGAACCCCAAGATGAGGATGCCGTGTAACAGGGCCAGAACCAGAAAAGATTTTCGCCATCCCATTAGGTCCACCATTCCTGCCAGGGGGCTGGTGGCGGCCACGCTTCCCAGCGTTCCCAGGGCCAGAAACAACCCGGATACGGTGGCGAATTTATGGGGTTCGAACCACCGGGTGAGCAACACAAGGGACCCCATGAGATTGGCCGACATTCCCACCCCGAGAAGGGCGCGGCCGATAACCCCCGCAGTCAGGCTGTGGGCCTGGGCAAAAAGCAGGATCCCGGCCAGTCCGGTCATATTGAGTACCA
This sequence comes from Desulfobacteraceae bacterium, assembly GCA_041685955.1. GTDB lineage: Bacteria > Desulfobacterota > DSM-4660 > Desulfatiglandales > Desulfatiglandaceae > JAIPDZ01. The sequence goes on from JAWLET010000005.1 coordinate 21,387, forward strand.
TCATGGTCCGTCGGGCCCCTGCACGATCCAGGACCACGCCCAGGGGGATCTGTACCAGGGCAAAGGCATAGAAGAAGGCGGCTCCCAGCAGCCCCAGATCCTCGGGGTCCAGGTGCAGGTCCTGACTCAGATCCGGGGCAATCACCGCGGCCGATGCCCGGTAAAAGAGAGAGGTGAGGAACAGAGAGGCGGAAATTCCGAATATGGCCCATCGCTTGTGGTTCATAACGCGTCGATTTGATGAGGGACGTGTTCAGCCTGAGGGGTTAACGACCGGCAGAAGCATCCAAGCGTCCAGGTGGTAGGCCGGGCATCGCGTTATGAGGGGGGGCTGATCACGCCATCTCCAGGACAGTGGCCATGGATACGCCGCCCCCACCGCACAGGGTAGCCAGACCCAGTGATTTACCTTGTTTTTTCATGGCATAAAGGAGGGTGGTCATGATTCGACACCCGGTGGCCCCCACCGGGTGACCCAGGCCGATGCCCGACCCATTGATGTTGGTGATCTCCCGATTGAGTCCCAGGTCCTTCTCGCACCCTAAGTATTGAGCGGCAAAGGCCTCGTTGAGCTCTATGAGTTCAAAATCCGCCAACTTGAGGTCCGGGTTTCGCTCCAGAAGGTTACGGACCGCCGGGACCGGGCTCAGGCCCATGACCGACGGATGACACGCCCCACGTCCGATGGCCCGAATCCTGGCCAGGGGCGCAATGCCCAATTCATCGGCCTTTTCTCTCGACATGATCACCATGGCACTGGACCCGTCATTGATTCCGGATGAGTTTCCCGCAGTCACTTTCCCAATTTTGGGAACGAAAGCAGCCGGGAGTTTGGTCAGTTGTTCCATGGTAAGCCCTGGTCTGAAATGCTCGTCCTTATCAAAGATAACGGGGGGCTTCTTCTTTTTCTGTGGGATTTCCACCGGAACGATCTCATCCTTGAAGTCGCCGTCCCGGGTGGCCCGCTCTGTGTTATTGTGGCTTCTGAGGGCCACCTCATCCATCTCCTCCCGGCTTATGTTGTGTAGCTGGGCGATGAATTCAGCGGTATGCCCCATGATATACGGCTTCCCCTTGAAAAGTTCCAGGGGCATTCCCTCTTTTACCGGGCCGTCTTCAGGATGCGGAATGAGGTGTGACCCGCAGTGAAGGGCATGGATCATGACATCCACAAAGGCCTGATCCTGCAGCCTGCAGCCCCACCGGGCCCCGGGTACGGCATACGGGGCCCCGGACATATGTTCCGTGCCCCCTGCCAGGATAATATCCGCCATCCCCGCCTGTATCATGGCCATGCCGGAGATGACGGCCTCCATGCCAGAGATACAGACCCTGTTGATGGTGACTGCGGGAACATGGTCAGGTATTCCGGCCATGAGGGCGGAGACTCTGGCTACATTCAGGGCATCAACGGGCTCCATACAGCATCCGAACCGGACGTCATCAATCATTTCCGGATCGATCCCGGCCCGCCTTATGGCCTCTTTCATGCTGACGCTGCCGATCACCGCACCGTTTACATCTCGTAAGCTTCCGCCGAACGCTCCGATGGCGGTTCGGCATGCAGAAACAATCACGACTTCTTTCATCATTGATACCTCGCTGGTTGGTTTTGTAAATGTTGACAGGGCTCAGGTTTCCCGGGTGTAACATGTGTGCGGCATTGAATAAATCCTGAATGTTGTCCGGGCTTTTTGTCCCCGCAAATTCTGCAGGGATGACAAACAAGTGCTATATGAGCCGATTCTCTTTCAATTTGTCCACCAGAATTCCTGTGGCTTCCTTTGGGGCGCCTTCGATCATCTCTCCCTTGCGCTCAAACTTGGGTGCAAAGGTCTTGATGACATGGGTCAATGACCCCTGAAGCCCTACTTCAGCGGTGGTGACGCCGATGTCAGCGGCGTTCCAGATCTCAATGGGGGCCTTTTCACGGCATGCATCGATCAGGTCACCCACCCTGGCATATCGGGGGGTATTGAGTTCCCCGATCACGGTCAAAAGGGCCGGCAGGGTGCACTGAACCACCTCGAACCCGTCCTCGAGCCGGCGTTTGACCGCTATTGTTTTTTTCTTTACCGATTGGATCTCAAAGACGTAGGTGACCTGGGGAAGGCCAAGATAATCGGCCACCTGCGGTCCGATCTGGGCCGTGTCCCCGTCAATGGCCTGTCGACCGCACAGGACCAGGTCATAGGCGCCCGCCTTTTCTACGGCCTTTCCCAGCGTATAGGAAGTGGCCCAGGTGTCTGCACCGGCAAAGGCCTTGTCGGACAAGAGAATGCCCTTATCCACGCCCATGCCCAGGGCTTCGGATACGGCATCGATGGCCTGGGGAGGGCCCATGGAAATGGCCGTTACTTTGCCTCCGTAGGTCTCTTTCAGGGCCACGGCCGCCTCCAGGGCGTGCCGATCGTCGGGGTTGATGATGCTCTCAATCCCTTCGCGGATCAGGTTCCCTGTCTTGGGATCCAGTTTTACTTCAGTGGTGTCTGGCACCTGTTTTACAAAAACAATGATATTCATGGTCCTCACTCCGATCGATATTTTTGTCCATAATTCACCCCTGGTGTCTCATAAACCCGGGGTGTCCATCCTAAATGACCTTTTTATCCTTTAATTGTTGCATTGTCTGAGGATCGTACTTGAGAGTCGCCCCGTATATGGCCTCGTTATGTTCTCCGAAACGAGGCGGAAAAGAGAGCCGCCGGCTGGATGCGTCCATAAACGGTGAAATGTACGGGGGCGGGGCCAGGGTAATGGTGATGCCCGTCACCGGATCATCAGCAAACAGGAGCCGTGGCTCCACCCGAGGATCGGCGATGACTTCTGAAATGGTCTGAATTTTGCTCACCGGCAGGGTGATGGAATTGAGCAGCCGGATTAACTCCTCGGTGGAATGCTGGAGTGTGATGTCATTGATGAGTCTGTTCAGGTTTTGAACATCTTTTATTCGTCCCGCATTCTTTTCATATTCCGGCCGGTCCAGCGAACAAAACATGTCCTGGGTCACAAGGGATTTCCATTGCCGGTCATTTCCCACGGCGAGATAGATGAACCCGTCCGCAGTCCGGTACACCGACACCGGGCAGAAAAATTCATGGGTATTGCCCCGCCGGGTGATGTGTTTTCCAAAACTGGCCGTAAAGGTAATGGGGACCGTAAGCCAGGACACTGCGGATTCGAACATGGACTGGTGAATGCATTCTCCTTCGCCTGTGGCCTGCCGTTTGAAGAGGGCCTTCATGAGGCGTCCATAGGCGTGTTCGCTTGTCCCCATATCGGGGAGCGGGATTCCCAGGACCTGAGGATCCCCTTTTGCTTCCCCGGTCATTTCCATTAATCCCGACCTGGCCTGCAGGATGGGATCATAGGCCGCCTCATTGCTGTCCGGCCCGAATCCGGTGACCCCCAACCAGATGATATCCGGTTTCAAGGTCTTGAGGGACTCGTAGTCGATCCCCAATTTTTCATAATTCTTAGGAAGCTGGTTGGTGGCAAAGATGTCGATATCCAGTTTTTTGATCAGTGATCGGAAGATTTCCTGGCCCTCGGGTTCGGTGAGATTCAGGGTCAAGGCCTCTTTGCCGGCATTGATGCAGAGAAAATAGGTATTCATCCGCTCTTCGCCCAGGAGATCTTCGCCGATCATCCGGTTGGGATCGCCGTAAACCGGGTGTTCCAGCCGGATGACGCGGATGCCGTCTTGGGCCAGCCGGTATGTAAGGTAGGGTAACACGGTGGCCTGTTCCAGGGACAGGACCGTCAGGTTCTTAAACAGGTTCATGGGCTTCCTCTGTAATGATGAAACCGATGGGTCAGCGCCGTGAAGTTGAGAAGCAACGTAGCAAATAAGGTCTATCGTTTACTGTATGGCGTCGAACCTGTCAAGACGTTTTTCCTGAACGGGTTGGGCCTGTTTTCTGATAGCGCCTGACCGCCTGGTTATGTTCCCGCAGTGTTTTTGAAAAGTGATGGCTCCCGTCGTTTTTGGACACAAAAAAGAGGTATTCCGTCTTCTCCGGCCACAGCACAGACACGATGGCCTCCCTGCCGGGGTTGGCAATGGGCCACGGCGGGAGCCCCTGGATCACATAGGTGTTATAGGGGCTGGGGGTCTTAAGGTCCTTCCGGGTCAGATTTCCATTAAAGTCCTCAATTCCGTAGATGACGGTGGGGTCACTCTCGAGCCGCATCCCCTTTTGGAGCCGATTTAAAAACACACTGGCGATAAGCGGGCGCTCTTCCGCCAGGCCGGTCTCCTTTTCGACCATGGCAGCCAGTGTGATCACCTGCTCCATACTCATGCCGGACCTCTCGATTCGATCCCTCAATGGGGTGATTATGTCCTGAAATCGCTTGACCATGGTATCAATGATCAAATCGGGGGGGAGGCCCCGTGAAAAGCGGTAGGTATCCGGATACAAGAATCCTTCCAGACTGGGTCCGGACAGTCCGTATTTGTGCAGGATTTCCGGATCTTCGGTAAGGGCCAGAAACCGGTCCCTGTTCACCAGGCCTTTTTCCGCCAATACCGTGGCCGTCTGGAAAACCGTGAACCCTTCGGGCAGGGTCACCTCATGGGTCAACATCCGTCCTTGGGAAAGCATCTGAAGGACCTTCAAGGAAGACATTCCGGTGTTGAGGCGATACTCGCCCGCCTTTATGTGGCGCCCATATCCCATCAGCCTGCTGTACAGGAGAAATGCATGTTTTTCAGTGATAAGGCCTTTGTTTTTGAGCTGATCAGATACCTGCCTCAGGGTGGCACCCCGAGGGATGACAACTATACAGTCGTTGCCTTCTTTTTCAGCAGGTGTCATCAGAAAGAAGGCCGTTCCCATCAGGAAGAGTACGCTGATGACCAAGAGGCCCCCCATGATGACAAAGAGCGGTTTTTTAGGTATTGATTTTGCGGCCAAGAGCCCTCCTCACTTATATCTTAGGGAAAATTACAGAGAGGTAATCATAAGTCAAGACCTGCTTATCCCTGCACCCTCTACTGTGACATTTTCCTTCTATTTTGGTTTGAGGGCAAGAGTTGATTTCCAACAAAAAAACCGGATTGATCTTGAACTTAATAAATTGAATAATGACAGTATCTTGACCTGAACTCCCCCCCTGTCTCTGTGGGATCGGGCGCCGGGTGTGGGTTTTTTGAAGATTTCTTAATGATTTGGTGTTCATTTTTTCTTGACACCTTGAAAAATTCCGATATAAAGGTGCTTGTTACAAAATGCACAAGATATGAAGTTCTATAAAAAATGGTGTCTCAGGTTCCCGTTGTGGGGACCCAAATTCATACAAACAAAAATAAGGAGGAATGCATAATGTCAGACCTTATACCACCACATGGTAAAGAAGAAAAATTGATGCCGTTGTTGCTTCAAGGGGCTGATTTAGTGGAGGAAACTGAAAAGGCCAAGTCGCTGAAAGAGATGCAGATCACCTCACGGGAGGCCTCTGATCTGATCATGATGGGGATCGGTGCTTTTACCCCCTTAACCGGCTTTATGACCAAGGCCGACTGGCAGGGGGTCTGCGATAAGTTCCTTATGGCAGACGGGACCTTCTGGCCCATTCCCATTACGGTCTCCACCGACGATGAAGACATCAAAGAGGGGGATGAAATCGCCCTGGTGGATCAGGAAACCGGGACCACCATTGCCACCATGAAGATCTCCGAGAAATACACCATTGATAAAGAGCATGAATGCAAGTCCATTTATACCACCACCGACATGGAACATCCCGGGGTCCAGAAGGTGATGGAGCAGGGCAAATACAATCTGGCCGGACCGGTGAAGGTCATCAGTGAGAGTTACTATCCGGAGGATTTCAAAGAGCTGTATCAGAGACCAGCGGAATCGCGGAGGATGTTTGAGGATATGGGATGGAAAAAGGTGGCTGCCCTGCAGCTCCGCAATCCCATGCATCGCTCCCATGAATTTTTGGCCAAGATTGCGGTAGAGGTGATGGACGGTGTTTATATCCATCAGTTGGTGGGAAAGCTGAAACCCGGTGATATTCCCGCGGACACCCGCGTGAAGGCCATCAGCGCTCTGGTGGATAATTGGTTTGTTGAAGGCACGGTGGTCCAGGGCGGCTATCCCATGGAGATGCGATATGCAGGTCCGAGAGAGGCCCTTTTACATGCCACATTCCGACAGAATTACGGCTGTAGCCATATGATCATCGGCCGGGACCATGCCGGGGTCGGCGATTATTATGGACCTTTTGATGCACAGCGGATTTTCAATGAGATACCTGAAGGTGCACTCAAGTGTGAGAACCTCAATATCGACTGGACCTTCCACTGCTACAAGTGCGGCGGCATGGCCTCCATGAGGACCTGCCCCCATGGAAAAGAGGACCGATTGCTCCTTTCGGGGACCATGGTCAGAAAGACCCTGTCGGAAGGTGGAGACCTTCCCGCGGAATTCTCCAGGCCCCAGGTGGTGAAGATCCTTCAGGACTATTACCAGAATCTGGAAGACAAAATCGAGGTCAAGCTTCACGGCGCAGCAACAGGCGATGTGAAGAAATAGTGGAAGGGCGTTTCTCCCATTGCGGAGTGAATGCCTTTTTTGTTTCTGTCTGAACTCGTGTCACCTTAAAATCCTATGTCAGAAAGGAGGTGTTTTTCCAAGGTAAACCCTTATTGATAAGGCAGTAAGCGGATGTTTCATGATGTTAAATTGTGAATTCAGGAGGTAACATAATGCCAAGTTTTGTAATTACAGAAAAATGCGATGGTTGCAAAGGGCAGGATAAAACTGCCTGCCAGTATATCTGCCCCAACGACCTGATGGTTCTGGATATGGAGAAGATGAAGGCATATAACCGGGATCCCTCCATGTGCTGGGAATGTCAGTGCTGTGTCAAAATGTGCCCTCAGCAGGCCATGGATGTCCGTGGTTATGCAGACTTCATGCCTTTGGGCGCCAGCTGTGTGCCGCTAAGGGGATCTGAGGATATCATGTGGACGGTCAAGTTCCGTGACGGCAGCGTCAAGCGATTCAAGTTCCCCATCAGGACCACGGAAGAAGGGACTGCGGATCCCTTGGGTGGATTTGCCACTCATGATGACTTGAACAATGAAGCTTTAGCCACCGAACCCGAATCCTTAGGGCTCGATGCAGTTCCCACAGTATAGAGAAAGGAGGTATGTAGATATGGCAAATTTTGAGACTGTAGAAGTGAGCACTGACCTCCTGATCGTTGGTGGGGGATTTGCAGCATGTGGTGCTGCCACAGAGGCAGCGTATTGGGCCAAGAAGAACGGTTTGAAGGTGACCCTGGTGGACAAGGCGGCCCTGGATAGAAGTGGCGCCGTGGCCATGGGACTTTCGGCCATCAACCAGTATGTGGGTGTAAAGGACGGCGAAAACACCTGCGAGGATTATGTGCGCTATGTGCGTCAGGACTTGATGGGGATTTCCAGAGAGGATCTGGTCTACAACATCGCCCGTCACGTGGATTCCACCGTGCATCTCTTCGAAAAATGGGGTCTTAAGATCTGGACCGATGAAGAGGGTAACTATGTGCATGAGGGACGCTGGCAGCTCATGATCAACGGTGAGTCTTATAAAATCCTCATCGCTGAAGCAGCCAAGAACGCCATTGCGGATGCAGGTGGAGAGATCTATGAAAGGGTCTTCATCGTTGAGCCGCTGATGGATGGCAATAAATGTGTGGGCGCTGTGGGTTTCAGCACCCGGGAAGATAAATTCTATGTATTCAAGGCCAAGGCCACTATAATTGCTGCGGGTGGCGCGGTTCACGTGTTCAGGCCCAGGTCGGTTGGTGAGGGTTTCGGGCGTTCCTGGTATCCGCCGTTTAACACCGGCTCCAGCGCCTATTTCACCATCAAGGCCGGCGCCGAGATGACCTGTCAGGAGGTAAGGTTCATACCGGTCCGGTTCAAAGACGCATACGGTCCTGTGGGCGCCTGGTTCTTGCTCTTCAAGTCGAGAGCCATCAGCGCAGAGGGCGGCGAATACATGGCGGTCAGGAAGGACGAACTCCAGAACTGGGCCCCCTATGGCCTGGCCAAGCCCATTCCGGCAAATCTGAGAAACTACCTCGGGATGCTGGATATTGATGCGGGTTTGGGTCCCCTGTATATGGAGACTGACGAGGCCATTAACAAGATTGCCGACGAATTCAAGGATGATCCCAAGACCTTCAAAAAGAAAATGAAAGAGCTGGAAGCCGAGGCATGGGAAGACTTTCTGGATATGACCATTTCCCAGGCCCATCTGTGGGCGGCTCTGAATGTCAAGCCCGAAGAAAAACACTCTGAGATCGCAGCCTGTGAGCCCTACTTCATCGGCTCCCACTCCGGTGCCTCCGGCGCCTGGGTGAGCGGACCGGAAGATATGGATACCCCCTATAAGTGGGGTTATGCCAATATGTGCACCGTCGACGCCCTCTTTGCGGCGGGCGATGCCTCAGGTGCATCCAGCCACAAGTTCTCCTCAGGGTCCCACGCGGAAGGCCGTTACACCGGTAAGGCGGCCATCAAATATATCGTGGAAAAGGGCGCAGAGCCCAATGTGGACGCGGCTCAAGTGGAAGAGCTGAAGACCAAGATCCTGAATCCTCTGGATCGCTATCCGCAGTTCAACAAAGAGACCACAGATCCCGCGATCAATCCCAACTACCTGCTGTGGCGTCAGTTCATGGATCGTCTTCAGAAGATCATGGACGAGTATGCAGGCGGCGTGACCGCGGCCTTCAAGACCAGCAAGGCCAATCTTAACCGGGCCTTGGAGTTGTTCGTGTATCTGAAGGAAGACTCCGAAAAACTGGCGGCCGAAGACATCTACTCCCTCGAGCGGTGCTGGGAGAACATGCACCGGATGTGGCAGGGCGAGGCCCATGTGCGGACCATGCTGTTCCGTGAGGAAACGCGCTGGCCCGGATATTACTTCAGATCCGACACTCCCAAGATGGATGAAGACAACTGGCACTGCTTTGCCAACTGCCGGTGGGATCCTGCAAGCGGTGAGTGGGAGATGAGCAAGAAGGATGTGTGGAATATCCCTGGTGTATAACCGTTAATCTGTATTACATCATGCTCCAGGCATCTGCATAAATAAGGTGCCTGGAGCATTTTCGTAACCGTTTATCCCTGTTCGCCCGAGCCCTTCAGTGAGCGTATCTGGTCAATGAACATTTATACCATCCTCATTTGCGGTGTATAAAAAATGGCTATTGACGACATACGCTTTTTGTATTATGAGGGCATTTATCTTTCCAGATAAAACTCAATAAAATATAAGCTTGGAGGAGACAATGGCAGATGTTGAAACGACAAACCAGAGTATATTAGTGGTTGGCGGAGGTATGAGCGGGATTACCGCCGCACTGGAAGCGGCTGAGGCCGGTTATGACGTGGTATTAATTGAAAAAAACCCATATTTGGGCGGCCGCGTGACCCAGCTGTACCAATATTTTCCAAAGTTGTGCCCCCCGAATTGTGGTCTGGAAATCAATTTTCGACGCATGAGACAGAATCCCAACATTCGCTTTTTCACCATGGCCGAGGTAAATGCGATTTCAGGAGAGGAAGGAGACTATGATGTCACCATTTCCCTTTCTCCCCGGTATGTGAATGAAAAGTGCACCTGTTGCGGCAAATGTGCTGAAGTATGTGAGGCCGAAATAGACAACCCGTTTAATTTTGGGATGGACAAGATCAAGGCAGCCTATCTCCCCCATGAATTTGCGTTTCCCATGAGATATGTTCTGGACCCCTCCATTGTGGGGACTGAGGACGGAAAAAAATGTCTCGAGGCCTGTGAATACGGCGCCATTGATCTTGAGATGCAGGAGACAACCTTTGATTTGAAGGTCGGCGCCATTGTCTGGGCTGCGGGGTGGGATCCCTATGATGCTGGCCAGGTCGATTATTACGGCTTCGGGGAATACCCGAACGTGATCACCAACGTAATGCTGGAGCGAATGGCCTCACCCAACGGTCCCACAGAGGGAAAGGTGTTACGGCCTTCTGACAAAAAAGAGCCAAAGAACATCGCCTTCATCCAGTGTGCCGGATCTCGGGACGAGAACTATCTTCCCTATTGTTCAGGTATATGCTGTCTGGCCTCCCTGAAGCACACCACCTATGTGAGGGAGCGGCAGCCTGAGTGTGACGTCACCATATTTTTCATAGACATCAGGGCCCTGGACCGGCTGGAAGATTTTTATACGAAGGTTCAGGAAGACGAAAAGGTGACCTTTATTAAAAGCAAAATCGCCAATATTACGGAAAACGAAGAGACCGGTGAGCTTTTGCTCGAAGGGGAAAACACCCGGACCGGGGAACAGATCTTGATGAACTTCGATCTGGTTGTTCTGGCGACCGGCATGGTTCCCAATCAGATAAACATAGAGCCTCCGCCCGATGTCTCCTGTGATGAATACGGATTTTTGACCAATGATCCGGAGAAACGGGGAATTTACGGGGCTGGCTGCTCAAGGAGGCCGACAGATGTGGCTTCATCTGTTCAGGACGCCACAGCAGCGGCTTTAAAGGCTATCCAATCAATCGCGAGGAGGTAACTCGATGGACAAAAAGACAGCGCTATATATTTGCACCGGATGCGGCATAGGAGATGCCCTCGACATTGAGCAGCTCAAAGAGGAAGGGACCGAAGACTTTACCATCGCTCAGATCAAGGAGCATCCATTTTTGTGTGGCCCTGAGGGTGTTGAGCTTATCCAAAAGGACATTGAGGAAGAAGGGATTAATACCATCATAATCGCCGCCTGTTCTCCGCGGGTTAATTATGATGTGTTCGATTTTGGACCGGATAAGATCGTGGATCGGGCCAATCTGCGGGAACAGGTGGCTTGGAGCCAGCCTCCTGGAGAAGAAGATACCCAGATGCTGGCCGAGGATACCTTGAGGATGAGCTGTGCCCGAGCGGATAATACCCAGTTGCCTGAACCGTACAAGGCTGAAGAGGAATACTCCAAAGATATCCTGGTGGTCGGTGGCGGGCTGGCTGGAATGACAGCGGCGCTGGAGACGGCGAGGGCCGGATATCAAGTCATTTTAGTGGAAAAGGAGGACCATCTGGGCGGTTTTCTGGCCAAGATGAAACAAACGATCACCTTGCCCTACAAGGCCCTTTCCGAAACCGGGGCCGAAGAGCTGATCAATGAGGTGACGGAAAATCCCAAGGTCAAGGTGTACACCTCTGCTACAGTGGAAAAGATCACCGGCGGTCCCTGTCTGTATGCGGTGGATATCAAACAAAACGGAGATCAGATCAGTGAGCGGGTGGGGGCGGTCGTTCAGGCCACGGGATGGGTGCCCTATGATGCCAATAAACTGGGACATCTGGGGTATGGCAAGTTCCAGGACGTGATTACCAATGTGGAAATGGAAGAAATGGCTGCGGCCGGGAAAATCACGCGCCCGTCTGACGGGAAAGAAGCCAAAAACGTTCTCTTTATCCAGTGTGCCGGGTCCAGAGATCCTGAGCATCTTCCGTACTGCTCTTCGGTTTGTTGCATGGTGTCCATGAAACAGGCTACCTACCTCAAGGAGCAGAATCCTGAGGCGGTGAATTATATCCTGTACAAGGATGTCCGTACCGTGGGCCAGTCCGAAGATTTCTACAGAAAGGCCCAGGAGGATGGTAATGTATTTATTCGAGGTGAGGCGGGCACTGTTGGGGAAGACGGCGGGAAGTTATTTGTAGAAGCGGATGACGAGCTCTTAGGAGAAAAGGTCAAGGTCGAGGATCTGGATCTGGTGGTCTTGGCTGTGGGCATGGTGGCCGCCTCCAGACCGGAGACGACCCCGAGGATCAAGGCGCCCGCGGATGCGGAAGATACGGATGAAGAAGGGATGATAGAGGTCTTGCCCGATTCCGGATTCTTTGCCAACAGCGCCCTTAACCTGGCGTATCGGCAGGGCCCGGAACTGCCCACACTGAAATACGGTTTTCCGGATTCCCATTTTATATGTTTCCCCTATGAAACACGGCGAACAGGTGTTTACAGTGCAGGGTGCGTAAGACGGCCCATGGAAACCGCCAAGGTCATTGATGATGCGGCCGGGGCCGCCATGAAGGCGATTCAGTGTACTGAACTGACGTCCGAGGGGAAGGCGGTCCATCCCAGATCCGGTGACATGAGCTTTCCTGAGTTCAACATGCAACGCTGTACCCAGTGCAAGCGGTGTACGGAGGAATGCCCGTTCGGGGCCATCAACGAAGACGAAGAGGCCAATCCGCTGCCCAATCTGACCCGTTGCCGTAGATGCGGGGTCTGTATGGGCGCCTGCCCGGAGCGGATCATTTCTTTCAAGAATTATTCAGTACGCATGATTGGACAGATGATCAAGGCGGTCCATGTGCCTGAAGAAGATGAGGAGAAGCCCCGGGTGATCTGTCTGATCTGTGAGAACGATGCCTATCCGGCCTTGGATATGGCAGGGATCAGGCGGATGAAATGGAGTCCCTATGTGCGGTTTGTTCCCATGCGGTGTCTGGGATCCATGAACCTGGTCTGGATTGCGGATGCCCTTTCCAGGGGGATTGACGGGATCCTCCTTCTGGGGTGCCGCCACGGGGACGACTACCAGTGTCATTTTATCAAGGGGAGTGAACTGGCTGAAACCCGTCTCGGTAAGGTCTCCGAGACTCTGGATCGGCTGGCCTTGGAGTCGGAGCGGGTCCACTTTGAAGAGGTGGGCATCACGGATTACGAAAAGATTCCCAAGATCATTGATAAGTTCATGGGAACCCTGGAGGAAGTGGGGCCCAATCCCTATAAGGGGTGGTAGTTGGATTGATGATGGATGATTGATGATTGCGGGATTCACTGACCGGGGGTTGTCAATATTCAATATTCAATAAAATAAGGGGTCGCTTATGGAAACGACGGTAAATTATGATCCCTCCTTTGCCGAAGAAGTCTTTCAGAATGTGGATGCAGGGGAAGAGATTAAGATGTGCATGAACTGCGGTGTGTGCGCGGGGTCATGTCCCTTGCGCTACCAGATGGACTATCCGCCGCGGCAGATTTTTTCCTTGATCAGGTCAGGAAAGCGGGATGTGGTGCTCAACAGCACATCCATTATGCTTTGTACTTCCTGTTACACTTGTGTCGTACGGTGTCCCAGATCCATACCGGTGATGGACGTGATGCACGGACTGGCCCATTACGCCATCAAGCAGGGTATTGTGACCCGAAAGTTGACCGCAAGTTTCGGAGGGGAGTTCTGGAATCAGGTATACCGATTGGGCCGGATTGATGAAAAGGATCTTCCGAGACGCGTGTTCTTCTCCCAGGGACTGGTGGAGGGGGTAAAGAGTATGCTCGGCTTTATGGATATCGGGATTCGCTTGATGCTTCACCGACGAATGAAGTTGCTGCCGGAAAGGAAGATCAAGGGGATCGAGTCCATGAGAAAGATGTTGGACAAGGCTGAGAAGCTCGGGAAAGGAGGTGCCGCCGCATGAAGTATTTCTTGTATTGGGGATGCAGTCTGGAAGGGACAGGCGCCAATTTTTTGGCCTCTTTGAGGCCGGCCTGTGACGCCCTTGGGATGGAGTTCGAGGAGATTGAGGACTGGAATTGTTGCGGGGCCAGTGTATCTTATGCTGGGGCCAATGATCTGGCCATCAAGGTGTTAAATGCACGGAACCTGGCCTTGGCAGAGCAAGCTGGCGCATACGACATCGTTGCCCCTTGCAGTTCATGTTATATTCAGATGATCAAGGTAAACCATGAGATCCAGGAAGACCCTGAAATATTGGAAAAGGTCAATGAGTGCCTGGCAGAAGGTGGATTGCGGTATAAAGGGACCATCAAGGTTCGACATATTCAGGATGTGCTGTATAACGACATCGGGGTGGACCGGATAAAAGAAAGAGTGAAAATACCCTTAAGCGGGTTGAAGGTGGCAGGCTATGTGGGGTGCCAGTCAGTCAGACCCTATGGGGAATATGACAGCGTTAATAAACCTGTTGTTCAGGATCGGCTTTTGGAGGCCCTGGGCGCCGAGGCCGTGCCTTTCCCCAGCAAGATCAGGTGTTGTGGATCGGGGATATTCTTGCCCGAAATGGACTACTGTCTGGAGTTGGTCAAAAATATTCTGGGTGATGCCGTCAAGCACGGGGGGGAAATGATCTCTACGGTGTGTCCCATGTGCGCCATGAATCTTGAGATGTACCAGGACAGGATCAATGGGAAATACGGTACGGAGTTTGATGTGCCTGTTGTGTATCTAACCCAGTTGATGGCAGTGGCCTTTGGCATGGATATGAAAAAGGATGCAGCTCTCAACTATAATGTTATCCCACCCGAAGGGGTTTTAAAAGCAGCCATTGGGTGATTAAAAAAGGACGAAAACACAGGGCCAAACCCCTTGGGCATACATGGGGTTTGGTTTTCTTTTTTGATGAAAAAGGGTGGAGAAAAAATGACTGAACAGGAAAAACCCAGATGCAAGCATTGTGGTGAGGAGATGAAAAAATGGCAACCTCCTGCCGATTCGACCTGGACAACCGACTTTTTGTGGGTCTGCTTCAATGATGAATGTCCATACTATGTTCGGGGCTGGGACCATATGTTGAAAACCCAGGAAGTAAAGGCCTCTTATCGCCAGAGCCTGAACCCGGAGACCGGCAGCGAGAGTCCGCTTCCCACCTGGTCCAATGATGCGCATAAAGATAGGATTATTGAGTAGGCACTGCGGGTTGACACTCACATGAAAAAAATAGGAAGAAACGATCCCTGTCCCTGCGGGAGCGGAAAAAAATTTAAGAATTGCCATCTGGGAAAAGAGGATGAGCTGACTTTGGAGGGAAGGGGTGAATTTTCTGCCGATATGAGCCGGCGGATTACCGCCTTGCCCCAGGTATGGTACGGCCGGTCTCAAGAGATGGTCCAATCGCTTGATCTGTACAAGCTCACCGGGGTGGCGGCCGGTATTCGGCTCATTGATATGGGCCAATATGAGGCCCTGGACCTGTTAGGACGAAGCAGGTCGTCCAGTAAAGAGAAAAAGACCGGTGGCCTCCTTGTGAATGTCCTGAAGACCAAGACAGGTGATCCGGATAACATCTACATTGCCATTTCCCCTGATATCAATGAAAGCGCTCTGATACACCAACTGGCCCATGTCCTTGATTACCTGGGCGGCTCCAAATTGATGCCGGGTTTGGCCAAACCCTTAAGTTATGATCTGGAGATTCCGGTGGAGCATGTGGAGCACCCCCACGAATTCGGATACTGGCTGAACTTCCTGTATACCCGGTTTGAGGTACGCCCGGATGCGGATGATGCCATTATTGAATACCTTTATAAAAACGACATGCTCCTCAAGGGAAGCGAGATCGAGGCCCAGCAACGGACCCTCCTGAAATCAAAATCGGATCGAATGATGCGGTTTTTGAGCGATAAAAGCCAGGAGATCGATGATCTCATTTGCGAATTACCGGGGTATATAGGCTCCAGAGTCAACAAGGATTAGGACCGCTCCACCGATACCCCCGGTGAAACAGGAGCCAACAAGGTCTCCGTGTTTCCCTGTTCTCCGGATGGGAGAATATTGGCCTGATTTAATGGTGACCTGGGAGCCTGCAATGGGAATCAGTACAGTAAAGAAATGAACAAAAAAGACCCGAAAGAGAACAATTTGACCTGGTACGACGGGTATCTGACGCGCCAGGACCGTGAAAGACTGCACGGCCATAAAGGGGGCGTG
>JAWLET010000092.1:0-9077 GCA_041685955.1 Desulfobacteraceae bacterium
CATCTCGAACTGGCCGCCTACCTGACGCAGGAATTCCTCTCCCATCTTCCGCTCGTCTTCCACTGACAGGGCCCGGGCGTCAGGAACACCGGACGGAACACCCCATAAAACCAGCAGCATGAGCAGGCCGATGAGGAGCCTCTTTTGGGAGTGAATATGTCGCGTTTGTGTCATGGATCGTCTCATGGGGTACCCTATCTCGGGTTTCAGGTGTCAGGTGTCGGGTGTCTCCCGCTCAGAGAGCGGGGATCTTCGACAGGCATCAGTTTATCCTCCATCATAAATCAACAATCACCAATCATCAATCATCAATCCTTGACCCGGGGGGCATCCACCCACAGGCCTTCCAGGTCGTAAAATTCCCGTACAGGCTCATAAAACAGGTGAATCACCACATCGCCGTAATCCATAAGCACCCAGGTCCCCTCCTGTTCTCCTTCCACGCCCATGGACTTCATTCCGGCCTCACGCAGGGTCTCCTCCACATGCCGGGTGATGGCCTGCACCTGCCGGGTGGATTGCCCGCCCGCAATGAGGAAGTAATCTGTAAAAGAGGTCAACGCTTCCACATGCAAAAGAACGGGATTCACCGCCTTTCGTTCCCCTACGGTCTTGAGACAGAGTTTGGCTTTATCTAACGTGTCCATGATCCTGATACAATTCCTTTTCCTGGATACGAATCCTCACCGCTTCAGGGACCAGGAAACGAATGGAACGGTTCGCTCTGACCCGCTCCCTGATCCCGGTGGAAGATATATCCATCAGCGTGGTGGACATGAGTATGATCTTTTTCCCTGACGGGGCCGTATAAACATCTTCAGCATCATTCGGGGCGCGCTTTACCCCGAGATCCTCAAAAACCGGATGTAAGCCCTGATCCTGAAAGCCCGGACGGGGGATGACCACAAAATGGGCATACTCAAAAAGGTCCTGATACGCCTTCCAGGTATCGATCTCCACAAAGGCATCGGTTCCCACAACAAAAAACAGATCTGCCTCCGCACCGAACACGGCCCTGAATTCCTTGAGGGTTTCAATGGAATAGGAAAGCCCGGGACGCTTCCCTTCCAGGTCCAGGGCCTCCAGGAGGGGGGATTGTCCTGCAGCGGCCCGGGTCATGGCCAACCGGTGTTCGAACCCTGAGACCGGCGTCCCGGTCTTGTGGGGGGGAGATGCGGAGGGGATCAGGTACACTCTGGTGAGATCCAGCTTTTCCCCGATCTCCTCTGCAGAGCGGAGATGACCCAGATGAATGGGGTCAAAGGTGCCTCCCAATATACCCAACCTCAAAGACTGTTCCACTATCCCCTTGTCTGCCCCTCTCCGAATACAATGAACTTGGTGGTGGTCAACTCCTTCAGGCCCATGGGACCGAAGGCATGGAGCTTGGAGGTGTTGATCCCGATCTCCGCACCCAGCCCCAGCTGGTTTCCGTCGTTAAACCGGGTGGAGGCATTGACCAGGACCACCGATGCATCCACTTGGTCTAAAAAACGCCTGGCCCGCTCATAATCACGGGTAACAATGGCTTCGGTGTGTCTGGAGCCGTATTGCTCAATGTGATCCATGGCCGCGTCTAATCCCTGGACCACCTTGACCGCGAGAATCAAATCCAGAAACTCCTCGGGCCAGTCCGATTCCCGGGCCGCTTTCATACCGGGGACCAGGGCCCGGGCCTTGGGGCATCCCCTTAATTCCACCCCGGCCGCTGCAAACCGTTGGGCCATGGAGGGCAGGAAGTCAGCGGCCACTCCCTCGTGAACGAGCAGGGTCTCCATGGCATTACATACCCCGGGCCGCTGCACCTTGGCATTAAAACAGATGGCCTCGGCCATGTCCGGGTCAGCGGACTGATCCACGTAAGTATGACACACGCCTTTGTAATGTTTCAACACCGGCACCCGCGAATGGGTGGTCACAAATCGGATCAGCCCTTCACCGCCCCGGGGGATGACCATATCCAGATGGTCGTCCAGCTCAATCAATATGCGCACCGCCTTGCGGTCCGTACTGGGGATCACCTGGACGGCCTTGGCCGGAACCCTCGTTTCCTCCAAGGACGCCTCCAAGAGTGTGCCTAAAATCATATTGGAATGAATGGCCTCGGACCCCCCTTTGAGGATCACGGCATTCCCCGATTTCAGGCAGAGGGCGGCCGCATCCACGGTCACATTGGGACGGGATTCATAGATGAAACCGATTACGCCCAAGGGGATTCTGGCCCGCCCCACCATCAGTCCGTTGGGCCGTTTCCACATCCCCTCGATTTCGCCCACCGGGTCGGCTAAGGCCGCCACCTCCCTTAATCCCTCCGCCATTTCCCGAATGACCCCGGGGTTGAGGGTCAATCGATCCAGCATGGCCGCGGAAAGTCCGGCCTCCCGGGCCCGGACCAGGTCCTTTTGATTCTCTTTGATGATCTCTTCCTGTTGGTCCATCAATTTTCCGGCCAGCACATGAAGGGCCGCATCCTTTTGTTCCCGGCCCACGCTTCGCAGTCCCCTGGCCGCGGTCTGGGCCGCTCGGGCCATGTTCCGGATCAAGTCTTCTACTGACATAAGATGTCTCCCTCTTCCATATGTTCCTTTAAAACCAGATTGTCCCGGTGAACGACCTCGTCATCATGCTTAAATCCCAACCTTTGGGCGATCTCCCCGCTCTTGGCCCCCATGATCTTTCGAATGTCGCCGGAATGGTAATTCACCATGCCCACGGCCACCGCCTCTCCGTCCTCATTGAGGAGCACCACGGAATTCCCCAGGCTGAACCGTCCCCTGACCTCCTTGATCCCTGCTGGAAGCAGACTCTTGCCATTGCCTGAGATGGCCTTTTCCGCCCCCCGGTCGATAACCAGTTCCCCTTTGGGTGATTTGGTGAAGGCGATCCAGTGTTTGCGGCTGCACAGGGTCACCGGCTGGGGCAGAAACAGGGTGCCCTCGGATTCCCCCCTGAACATCCGGGTGAGAATATCGGGCTTCAGGCCATTGGCAATGATGGTAGGCACCCCCCGCATGGCCACCTTTCTGGCGGCCCTCAGCTTGCTGGCCATGCCCCCGGTACCCAAAAAACCGGGAATGGTGCTGGCAAATCGGGACACCCGGCGGTCCACCTTTTCCACCACTTCAATGCGCTTGGCATCCGCGTGCACTCTGGGGTCTTTGTCATAGAACCCATCGATATTGGTCAGGTTGACCAGAAGCTGGGCATCAGTCAGATTGGTGACCATGGCGCTGAGGTTGTCGTTGTCCCCGAATTTGATCTCATCCACCACCACGGTGTCGTTCTCATTGATGATGGGCACGATATTCCAGGACAACAGGGTCAGCAGGGTGTTGCGCGCATTTAAATAGCGTCTTCTGTGGGTGAGGTCATCGCGAGTGAGAAGGATCTGCGCCACCTGGTACCCGTGCACCTGGAAGGCCTTTTCATAAGCCCTGATCAAGCTGCTCTGGCCCATTGCGGCCATGGCCTGCTGCTGGGACACGGACTGGGGCCGTTTGGACATGCCGATCTTTTTGAGCCCCGAAGCAATGGCCCCGGAGGAGACCAAGATGATCTCCAGCCCCTGCTTTTTGAGCGCACTCAGCTCGGCAGTCAAGGCGTCGATCACTGAGGTATTCAGGCCGTTGTGGGTGGTCAGGACCCCGCTTCCCACCTTGACCACCACCCGTTTCAAGGGTTTCAACAGTGCTTTTCTGGTATCGTTGGTCATTTTACATTTCAGGTGTCAGGTGTCAGGTTTCGGGTGTCAGGTGTCAGGTGTCAGGTGTCAGGTTTCGGGTGTCAGGTTTCGGGTGTCAGGTTTCGGGTGTCAGGTGTCAGGTATCTCCCGCTCAGAGAGCGGGGATCTTCGACAGGTGTCAGGTGTCTCCCGCTCAGAGAGCGGGGATCTTCGACAGGTGTCGGGTTTCAAAAGTAATGGGCCATCCCAGAAACAAAGGGTCATCTTTTTGGCCATACACGGCCATTTCCTCGGCCAACTGCCAGCGACGCTCTCGGTCCGGAATTTTTTGTTCCAGTGTTTTCTCCAATCCATTCAGCATACGAATGCACTCTTTGTAACCACTCCGAAATTCGAAATACACCTTTTCCGTGATATATCCTTTGAGTTGTGCCATGAACAGATGATGGATGGTTTCCCCTGCCTCGCCCCTACTCCGGTTCACGCCTTCTATCTTGCTTCGGACATGCCGGTCATCGTTCTTCTCAGCAAGTTGAGCAGGCGCACTGTTGGAAGAGCGTCTAACTTGGCTTCCCAACTCATATTTCTCTTCAGGGGGCCAGCTGTGGGTTAAATCACAGACTTCAATGTATAACCGACAC
The DNA here is from genome assembly GCA_041685955.1 of Desulfobacteraceae bacterium. GTDB lineage: Bacteria > Desulfobacterota > DSM-4660 > Desulfatiglandales > Desulfatiglandaceae > JAIPDZ01. The sequence continues at coordinate 4,324 of JAWLET010000092.1, forward strand.
AATTTCCTATAAACCTCAAGGTCCTCCACTTCCAAATAACCTTTATTGCCCATTCCTTCTTCCTCTCCCCTGACACCTGTCGAAGATCCCCGCTCTCTGAGCGGGAGATACCTGACACCCGAAACCTGACACCTGTCGCAAATCCCGCATAAACCGGGGCCACCTTTCTATCCTGTCCCCGCCTCTTCCCTCATCATCTCAAACAAGGCTTCCCTGAGTGTGTCCACCCCCTCGCCGGTCAACGCGGAAACCGGCAGGGACTGGATTCCGAGGGCCTTTAAAGCGGCTTGAAGGGCCTTAAGATCCCGGTGCCCGGGCCCATAAAGGTCCACCTTGTTGATCACCACCAGCTGGGGCTTACGAACCACGGCCGCGCCATAGGCATGCATTTCGTTTATAAGGGTATGATAGTCTTCCAGCACATCGGTTTCGGGCTGGTAGGTGATATCCAGGACGTGCACGAGAAGGGTGGTCCGTTCAATATGTTTGAGGAATCGATGGCCCAGCCCCCGGCCTTGACTGGCGCCTTCAATAAGGCCTGGTATATCCGCCAGCACCAGGGCGGTATCATCATCAGCCATAACCCCCAGGTTGGGCACAAGGGTGGTAAATGGGTAGTCGTCCACTTTGGGGTGCGCGGTGGTCAGGCAAGCCAGCAGGGTGGATTTGCCCGCATTGGGCAATCCGATCAGGCCGATATCGGCCAGAAATTTCAGAATAAGCCGAATGCGCTTTTCTTTCCCGGGAAGACCGGGTTTGGCGATTCGGGGCGCCCGGTTGGTGGGGGTGGCATAATGCTGGTTCCCCCGGCCGCCCTTTCCGCCGGCAAGGAGGGTGATTTCCTGATGGTCGCGGGTCAGATCAGCCAAGACCTCGCCCGTATCCACATCTTCGATAAGGGTGCCCACGGGCACCTGTAAGCATACATCCCGGCCCTTTTTGCCGGACCGGTTCTTTCCCTTTCCAGGTTCCCCGTTTCCGGCCCTGAATACCCGGCGGGACCTGTAATCGGTAAGGGCGTACAGCCGTGATGTGGCCAGGACCCTGACCCATCCCCCTTCTCCCCCGTCGCCTCCGTCAGGCCCGCCCTTGGGCACATATTTTTCCCGCCTGAAACTGATGCACCCGTTTCCCCCATCACCTGATTTGACCGTCACCACCACTTCATCCAAAAAGGCCATCTGGTATCTCTATGGGGGAAACGCCGATGGGGGCTTATGCAGCGTATACGCTGACCTTTTTCCGGTCCCGGCCCAGGCGCTCAAAGGCCACCACCCCGTCCATGGTGGCGAAAATGGTGTAGTCCTTGCCCAGGCCTACGTTTTCTCCGGGATGGATCTGGGTGCCCCTCTGGCGGACAAGAATATTTCCGGCCTTGACCGTCTGGCCCCCGTATCGTTTCACCCCGTATCGCTGTCCGGCACTGTCCCTGCCGTTTCGTGAGCTTCCGCCCGCTTTTTTATGTGACATGATTGTGTCCTCCGGCCCTGAAGGGTTTCAATTACCCTTTGATATCCTCGATTTTGACCTGGGTAAACGCCTGCCGGTGGCCTTTCTTTCGGCGATATCCCTTTCGCCGTTTATACTTGAAGACCAGGATCTTTTTTTCTCTGTCCTGGCGTGTAATCCGGCCCACCACCTCTGCATTTTCCACAAAGGGCTGCCCGATCTGTGTGGCTTCACCGTTGGAGGCCAGCATCACCTGGTTAAAGGTGACGACATCTCCCACCTCTCCTGTCAGGCGCTCCACCTTGAGCTCATCCCCCTGAGCCACCCGGTATTGTTTTCCGCCAGTCTTGATGACCGCATACATTGGTTTGACTCCTTATAAAATGAAATGAAACATATAAATTAAATGTATACCCCCATAAAGTCAAGCATAAAATAGTAATCTCAGGATTCAAAGGGTATTGGGTTCAAGGTTTACTCGTTCAATTTGCATTTCTTGACACCCTGTCATAAACTCTTTTATATATGCTCAGACCAGGGTGCAGCAAAGCCCTGCGACCCCAACTCAGGGAGACAGCCAATTGCAGAGCCTGAACCAGAAAAAAAGACGTGCGGCAGCGGTATTTGACCTCCTGGATCCGCTGTATACCCATGAAAAAACCGCTCTCACCTACAAAACCCCTTTTGAACTCCTCATATCCACCATCCTGTCCGCCCAGTGCACTGACAGGCAGGTCAACGCGGTCACCCCCATCCTGTTCAAAAAATACCGCTCCCCCGGTGATTATCTCTCTGTTCCCGTCTCCGAGCTTGAAAACGATATCCGGCCCACCGGGTTTTTCCGGAACAAGGCCAAATCCATCCGGGGATGCGCCCAGGGGCTCTTGGACCTCTATCAGGGTAAAGTTCCGGCCGCCATGGGGGAACTGCTCAAGCTCCCGGGTGTGGGACGTAAGACGGCCAACTGCGTGCTGGGGGCTGCATTTGATACTCCCGGCGTGGTGGTGGACACCCATGTGAAACGCCTCTCCCTGCGGCTCGGACTTACAGAAAACAAACACCCGGACAAAATCGAAGCGGAACTTGGCGAACTTCTTCCCAAAGCACGGTGGCGACGGTTTTCAGATTTATTGATCTATCACGGCAGGGCGGTGTGCAAGGCCAGGAACCCGGACCATGGGGCATGTGTCCTTTTTGAGCACTGCCCGTCCAATACCGTCTGACAAGGCCCCGCCGCCCTGTCAAGGAGACCAGCGGGGCGGGAACATTACTCCAGAGAACCTGTTGAAGAGGTAAGGAAAAATGCATATGCGGCTGTTGGTCATGATCTTTCTTCTATCGATGTTTACGGTCGGGTGCGCCACAGATTCCTATCGGGAATCCAAAATCAGGGTCCAGCATCCGGACTGGGACTCAACCACCATTCGAAAGGTATCCAACCGGTTGGTGGAACCCGGCATGACCCCGGACATGGTGCGGGCGGCCATAGGCCTTCCGGATGACGTATCCCGCACAGACCAAGGGGAAACATGGCGTTACCAGGTGTTTGTGGGGGATTATCAGCCGGAAAAACAGACCGTGTACACGGTCTATTTTGAAGACGGGAGGGTCACCAGGACCCGGGGGGACCGGGAGCGGTTGAAGACCCTGTCGTGGTGATTATTGAGGTGTCAGGTTTCGGGTGTCCCCGCTGAAGACGGGATCTTCGACAGGTGTCAGGTGTCACCGGCCCAAATAGCGGGAATGTCCGACAGCTTTCAGATGCTCACCGTGAGCGAAGCAGGCGGCCTTTTGGCCGGGCACATCATCCAATAAATCCTGTTGATCCTGTCTTGGATTCTTTATGAGCAAAAAACAAAAAACCGTCTACGTGTGCCAGAGCTGTGGGCACGAAACCCTCAAATGGATGGGAAGGTGCCCCGGCTGCGGCGAGTGGAACCGGATGGTGGAGGAGACCCAAAGGCCGGTTTCATCCGGGTCTCGGGCCACCTTCATGAGCCGGCCTGAATCCATTAACGCCATCTCCCTGGCCCCTGAAATGCGTCTGACCTCCGGGGTCACGGAATTCGACCGGACCCTGGGCGGCGGTCTGGTCCCCGGATCCCTGGTCCTTATCGGCGGAGACCCCGGCATCGGCAAATCCACCCTGGTTTTACAGGTCCTGGCCCGTCTGGCCGCCCGGGGGACCCCGGCCCTGTACCTTTCCGGGGAGGAATCGGCCCAGCAGATCAAGTTGAGGGCCCAGCGCCTGAGCATCAGCGGGGAGTCCCTCCTGGTGATGACCGGGACCCGCATCGAGGACTTTCTGGAACAGCTCCACACCCTGCGGCCCGGCATTGTGGCCGTGGACTCCATACAGACCTTTTATACGGAAGATATCCCGTCGGCTCCGGGAAGCGTGGGGCAGGTCAGGGAGGTGGCGGCCCGGCTCATGACCTATGCCAAAAACAGCGGGGTGCCGGTGTTCCTGGTGGGCCATGTGACCAAGGAGGGGGCCATTGCCGGGCCCAAGGTCCTGGAACACCTGGTGGACACGGTTCTCTATTTTGAGGGGGACCGGGGCCAATTGTACCGGATTTTGAGATCGGTCAAGAACCGTTTTGGTTCCACCAATGAAATCGGGGTCTTTGAGATGAAAGACTCCGGGCTGGAAGCGGTGGGCAATCCTTCCCGCATATTCCTGGAAGAACGACCCCAGGATGTACCCGGCTCTGCGGTCATCTCCTGCATGGAGGGCACCCGGCCGCTTCTGGTGGAAATCCAGGCCCTGGTGGGCCCCAGCCCCCTGGGCATGCCCCGCCGGACCGCCATAGGCGTGGATGCCAACCGGATCTCCCTGCTGGTGGCCGTGCTGGGAAAGCGGATGGGCATGGAGCTGGGGGATCAGGACATCTTTGTCAATGTGGCCGGCGGGTTGAAGGTGGACGAACCCGCGGCCGACCTGGGGATCGTCCTGGCCATGATGTCCAGCTTCCTCAACAAGCCCTTGGACCGGGGGCTGGCGGCCTTCGGCGAGGTGGGCCTGGCCGGGGAGATCCGGGGAGTGAGCCAGCCGGACATGCGCATCAAAGAATCGGGCAAACTGGGGTTCTCCCGGTGCCTGCTGGCGCAAAGCAACCAGGAGAATGCAGCCGCATCAAAGAAGGTCAAGCTGTTGGGGGTGGCCTCGGTACAGGATGTTTATGAGCTGTTGTTTTCGTAGAGGATTGGAGGATAATTCATGCGAATTTTTATGACCGGCGGAAAGGGCTTTGTGGGAACCCGGTTGACCCGTGCTTTCTGTGCCCAGGGCCACCAGGTCACGG
>JAWLET010000093.1:0-9062 GCA_041685955.1 Desulfobacteraceae bacterium
GAAACCTCGGTTTTTCAGGTTCTAAGGTTCAGGGGTTCAAATTCAGGCATCTGATATCCGACGTGTGACCTCTGGACATCATTCTACGCCGCTGTGTCCGAAACCTCCCGCCCCCCTCGGGGTGTCGTCAAGGTCTTCCATCCTGATCCAATGGGCCTGATAAACCTTGGATATGACCATCTGGGCGATGCGGTCCCCCCTTGTAATTTTGAAGGATTCACTTCCCCAGTTAGCCAGGATGACGCCCACCTCTCCCCGGTAATCCGAATCAATGGTCCCGGGGGCATTCAACATGCCGATACCGTGATGAAGGGCCAGACCGCTTCGGGGCCTCATCTGGGCCTCATATCCTCGGGGCACGCACAGGACCAGACCGGTGGGGATGAGGCGAATTTCACCGGGCTGCAACATAACAGGCGCCTCCACACAGGCGCGGATATCCATTCCAGAGGCCCCCTCGGACGCATACGCCGGCATGGGGAGGTCCTTACATTTATCCAGAATTTTTACTTTGATCGAAATTGAGTCCAATGAATACCCAAACCCGTCATCATGCATACATGAGGCAATCCCGGTCCAGGGCCTCATCCTCTACGGGTCCAAGGGCGGTAAACGTGATATCGCCCTCCCGGAAAATTTGATTGGCCGCCTCAACGATCTCATCGATCGACACTGATTCGATCCTCTGAACCAGTTCTTGGTGCGATACATATCGATGAAAGGCGAATTCATTTCTGGCCAGACGCATCATCTGGTTGTCCGTGCTCTCGGAGGCGAGATAAATGCCCCCGATGATATGTTCTTTGGCCCCGGCCAGGTCTGCTTCGCTCAACCCTCCTTTGCACAGCTTTTTGACCTCCCTCTGGATAATCCGAAGGACCGGATTGAGTTGTTGGGCATCGGTGGCCGCATAAATCCCGAGAAGGCCCGCATCCATATAGGAGGAGAGGAAGGAATAGACCGAATAGGCCAATCCTTCCTTTTCCCTGATCTCCTGGAACAGGCGCGAACTCATGTTCCCGCCCAGGATGGTGTTCAGAATGGCACAGGCAAATCGGCTGTCGTCCACCTGGGATGCGGCCTTCCCCCCGAGACAGATATGGACCTGCTCCAGTTTCTTATGTTGGAGGGTCACTCCCCCGGTGGAAACAGGGGCGGTGCGCTCACCGGAACCTCTGCCCTGTTTGGCCTTTTCAAAAATGGGAGTGAAATAGGAAACCATTTCCTGATGATCAATATCTCCGGCCGCGGCCACCAGAATCCGGTCCGGAGAATAAAACCGATCAATATAGCTCAAAAGGGATGCTTTGCTCAGGGCGGCCACGGTCTCTCCTGTACCGAGAATGGATCGTCCAATGGGATGGTTGGCCCAGCACAGGCCATTGAACAGGATGTGGACATTGTCGTCCGGGGAATCTTCCATCATGCTGATCTCCTGGAAGATCACCTCCCGTTCACGCTCCATATCCACAGGGTCAAAGGTGGGATTCAAAAATATGTCGGAAAGGATATCCGCCAACCGGACAAAATGGGTCCCCAGGACCCGGCCGTAGAAACAGGTATTCTCTTTTCCGGTAAATGCATTGGACAGCCCTCCCACCGCATCCAGGGCCTTGGCAATTTCCGGGCCGGTGCGATTCCGGGTCCCCTTGAAGCTCATGTGCTCGATGAAGTGGGACACCCCGTTTTCAGCGGAGGTCTCGTCTCTGGAACCGGTATTGACCCAAATCCCCAGGGAAACCGATCGCACCTGGGGAAGGCGTGTAGAGACAATCCTGACCCCGTTTGTCAACTCGGTTTTATGATACATCTTCCGGATTTTCTCCCAACGCCGCTTTGCGGGAAAGCCTGATCCGCCCGTCGTTGCCGACCTCCAAAACCTTGACCAGGACTTCATCTCCCTCATTGAGCACATCGGTGACCTTGTTTACCCGCTCTTCCGCCAGCTGGGATATGTGAACCAGACCGTCGGTTCCGGGAAGGATCTCCACAAACGCACCGAAATCCATTATTTTCACTACCTTGCCCATATACAACTTTCCCACTTCAGCCTCTTGAATGATCTCCTTGACCATATTGACGGCCGCATCCGAGGCATCCTTGTCCGGGGCTGCAATGGTGACGGTGCCGTCATCATCCACATTGATCTTAGCGTCGGTGGTGGTGCAGATCTCCCGAATGGTTTTTCCGCCCGGGCCGATGATCAGTCTGACTTTTTCCGGTTTGACCTGGATGGTACTGATAATGGGTGCATATTCCGATACCTCGGCTCTGGGTCCGCCGATGGCCTTGGCCATCTGATCCAGGATAAAGATGCGCCCCTGTTTGGCCTGATCCAGGGCCTTTTGCATGACCTCCTGGGTCAATCGCTCCACCTTGATATCCATCTGGAGTGCGGTCACCCCGTCCCGGGTGCCGGTCACCTTAAAATCCATATCTCCGAAGTGGTCTTCATCCCCGATGATATCGGTCAGCACCTTGACCCGTTCCCCGTCTGTAACCAGGCCCATGGCCACGCCCGCCACCGGTTCCTTGATGGGAACGCCCGCATCCATGAGCGAAAGACAACCGCCGCACACGCTGGCCATGGACGAAGACCCGTTGGACTCCAGGATCTCGGAAACCACCCGGACACAGTACTGAAAGTCCTCCGGGTCGGGCAATACCGGCATGAGGGCCCGTCGGGCCAGGGCCCCGTGACCGATCTCCCGTCGTCCCGGTCCGCCGAGTCGCTTGGCCTCCCCCACACTGTAGGGAGGGAAATTATAGTGTAAAATGAAAGACCTGAAATGCTCGCCGTATATGGATTCAATGCGTTGTTCATCCCGTTCCGTCCCCAAGGTGGTCAAGACGATGGCCTGGGTCTCTCCCCGGGTAAACAGCGCAGACCCGTGAATCCTCGGCAGGAGTCCCACCAGGCACTCTATGGATCTGACCTCGTCCAGAGCGCGGCCGTCAATCCGTTTCTCTTCATCCAGTATCATCTGCCGGACCATGGTCTTTTCAAGGTTGTGAAAGGCCTCCTTGATGTCCCCTTCCTTCCCCTCAAACGACTCCGAAAGTGCTGAAAGGATCGTGGCCTGGGCCTCTTTTCGTTTCTTTTCTCTTTTCATTTTTTCCGGACTGGCGAGCACCTCCCCCATCAGGGAGCGCCCCATATCAAACACCTTGCTTTCCAAGGCCTCATCCCCGCCTTCAGGAGGGACATCCCTTTTGGGTTGGCCCACTTCCCTTTTGAGGGTCTCCTGCAGATCCAGCATGGGTTGAATGGCCTCGTGACCATAGAAAATGGCCTCAATCATCTCGGCCTCGGGCACAAAAAGCGCACCGGCTTCCACCATGACCACGCCGTCACGGCTTCCGGCCACAATGAGGTCGATATCGCTTTCCGCCTGCTCACTGACGGTGGGGTTGGTAATGTATCGGCCATCCACTCTTCCCACCCGAACGCCTCCGATGGGCCCCATAAACGGAATGTCCGAAATCTCCAAAGCGGTTGAGGCCCCGAGCATGGCCAGCATATCGGCTTCATTTTCCTTGTCAGTGGAAAGAACCGTGGCGATAATCTGGGTTTCAAAGTGGTAATTTTCAGGAAACAGCGGCCTCAGGGGCCTGTCGATCAAGCGGGAAGTCAATGTCTCCCTTTCACTGGGCCTTCCCATATCCCTTCTGAAAAAATTACCCGGGATCTGGCCTCCTGCATAGGACATCTCCTGGTACTCAACGGTCAACGGCAAAAAATCGATCCCTTCTCGAACTTCATCCGTAGAGACCGCAGTCACCAGTACCACGGTTTCGCCCAGGGTCACCACCACGGATCCGCTGGCCTGTTTTGCAATGCGTCCGGTCTCCACGTTCAGCGATTTACCACCCACATCTATCGAAATATTCTTTATCATTGTACTCCCTTTCACTCGGCCAGAACGGCCGGTCTTAAAATGCCTCATGAACTGCGGTCAAGATTCCAAAGCGCCGTAACCGGCCTTACTTACGTATCCCGAGTTCCTGAATAAGTGCTCTGTATTTTTCAACATTCTTCCGCTTCAGATAATTGAGGAGCCGTCTCCTCTGGCCGACCAGCTTTAACAACCCCCGGCGGGAATGATGGTCCTTTTTGTGTTCCTTGAAATGCTCCGTAAGGTATTTGATTCGACTGGTAAGTAAGGCAATCTGAACCTCTGGTGAACCAGTGTCCGCTCCATGGACCTTGAAGCGATCAATAATCTCCTTTTTAGCTCCGGCTGTCAAAACCACTTTTCAAACCTCCTCTAATTGATGTTTCAAATAGACCCACTCAAATTTCCTGAAGAATTCCACACAGGCCGTTTTCCGCCCTTTTTAACAGGGTCTCCCCTTTCAAAAGACGGGACCTTCAGTCCGAAAATACTTTCTCTATGCTTACCCTGTCATAACAGCCCCCTCTTGTTTGGTGGACGGTCAACACTGCGACGAGTTTGTCCTGGCTAATGAGCTTGATGGACCTCACGCGGTTATCCGTACCCCCTCCCGGCTCGGATTGGATCCCATGCGAATTCAGTAACAGATCGTCTACAGTGGGTTGATATCCGTGCCGCACCTTTTGGGCCAGCCCCTTGTCCACCTGAATTTCCTGCATCCCGGAAAGGGCTGTTCTCAATGACAAGGTCCTTTGCCTCAACACCGCCCTGTTTTGAGCGCAGATCTTTTTCGAGCACAGTGCATCATCCACATGGAAGCTTCCGCTTTCTATTCTTTTAAGTGCGGTGAGATGCCCGCCGGGCCCGAGCAGCCTGCCCAGATCCGCGGTTAGACTCCGTATATAGGTGCCGCTCGAACACCTGATGCACAGATTGATTCGAGGCAAATCGACCTCTAAAATATCCAGGGCCCATACGGTTACGGTTCTGCTTTTCATATGAACCGCCACCCCGTTTCGCGCCAGCGTGTACGCCCGTCTCCCCTCGATCTTTATGGCTGAATAGACAGGCGGGGTCTGCTCGATCTCTCCCACAAAGGCGGTGGCCTTTTGCCGAATATATGCAGCGGAAAGATCAGGTACCGCTTGAGTGGAAACGATCCGGCCCGTACCATCCAGGGTATCGGTCTCCACCCCCAGGGTCATCACCGCCTGATAGGCCTTTGTGCCTGCCATGAGGTAATCGGAAAGCCGGGTCCCCTGGCCCATCAGGACAATCAATAACCCGGTGGCGAACGGATCCAAGGTCCCTGCATGGCCCACCTTCCAGGCCTTCCCTCTTTTAAAAGTAGAGCGCACCTTTTGGACCACATCGTGGGACGTGATCCCCGCCTCCTTGTCAATCAACACAATACCATCAGCCGGGTATGTCATTCAAAAAGCGGCCCGCCCCTGTCAGGAAATCTCTCTTTATCTGATCGGCTGACCCATGGCACTCAAACCCTGCGGCCCTTTTGTGCCCTCCGCCGCCGAAGCCGGATGCCAGCCGGGCCACATTAACCCAGGTGTTGGATCTGAGGCTGCATTTGTAACGATCGTTCCCAACTTCCCGAAGAACGGCAGCAATCTCCACACCGTGCACAAAACGGGGATAATCCACAAACCGCTCGCAATCGATGGCTTCAGCCCCTGTCTCAGTAAACATGTGCCGGTTAAGGGTCATCATCCCCAGTCTGCCCTGAAAGTGAAATTCCATGGTGGCCAGGGCCAGTTCCAGCAATTTCAACCGGGCCGCATCGTACCCATCCATGTCTTTGGATATTTCCCATGGTCGCGCGCCCAACTCTATCAACTCAGCGGCCATTCTCATGGCCCCGGGGGTGGTGTTGGAAAACCTGAAAGCACCTGTATCAGCCTGTATGGCGGCAAACAGGTTGGCCGCCGCATCCGCGCAGATAAAAAAGCTCCCTTTTTTGAGAATCTGGAAAACCAGTTCGCCGGTGGAAGAGGCGGCCGGATCATTCAGATTCAGCGTGCCAAAGCCGTCGTTGGTGTCATGATGATCAATATTAACCGTACATCCGAAACCTTCCATATGATCGGCAAGTGTCCCCAAGCGGTTCTTTTCCGCACAGTCCAATGCCACCACCACATCAAAATGCTTCTCGGAATGGATATTGACGATCCGAGCCGCATCCTTGAGACGGTTCAGCGGATCGTCAAGCGGTTTGGGAGTCAGCATAACCACCGCCTTACCCGCGTCCGAAAGGCTCCTGCCCAGCGCAAGCATTGAACCGATCCCGTCTGCATCCGGGTCCACGTGAGTCATGAGCAGAAATCGCTTATGGCTCCTCAGAAGCCCCGCGATTTCAGCCATCTCCTGGTCCGCGTCAGGGGATAACAGGCCTGCCCTTTCCCCCATCATTCCCCCTCCTCCTTCCGGATTTCATGGAACAGCCGCTCCAGTCGATCGGCATTTTCCAAAGTGGGGTCGTGGGTGAAGGAAATCTCGGGAACATACCTCAATTCCATCCGTGCTGCGATTTCCCGCTTTATAAATCCTTTTGCGCTGTCCAGGCCGGATTGGACCTGTCGGATCTCGTCGTTTCCGCCCAGCGCACTGAAAAAGACTCTGGCGGATTTCAAATCGTTGCTCAAATCAACCCCGGTGAGGGTAACGCCCTGGACGCGCGGATCTTTGGCCTTTTCCAAAAGGAGAAAGGCAATTTCCTGGAGAATCAGTTCCCCCACTCTCTGTGCCCGTTTACCCGAACCCATACCATACCTTTCCTCTCGCCATAAAGACGGTTAAACGGCCAACCCTTGGGGAAAATTCTGTGTCTCTGCCTCTCTGCCCGACACCTTTTTGGCTCCGGTTCGTCCAGGTTGGATTGTTCATATGGTAAAGATCTCCATTTCAGAATCGACCATCTGAGCGAGATACAGAGAATCCAGAAAATCGCGCACATGGCTCAGGGAGGAATCGATAAATCGGGCATCATTTCCCACCGCACAGATCCCCAGCTCGATTTTCTGCCACATATCATTGGAGCCCACCTCTGCAATGGCCACATTAAACCTGGACTTGACTTTATCCACCATGCTCCTGACCACCTTGCGCTTCCCTTTGAGGGATCGATTGTCATGCAACAAAAACAGGATTTTGAGACTCCCCACCACCATTGATTACAACTCCGCGGCGACCTCTTCTACCTCATACACCTCGAAGACATCCCCTAACTTTATATCATTGAAATTTTCCAGCCCGATGCCGCACTCGTATCCGGTCTGAACCTCTTTTACGTCTTCTTTGAATCGCTTCAACGAGCTGATCTTACCGTCAAAGATCACCACGCCATCGCGCAACAGTCTGGCCCTGGCGTTGCGGGCGACATGGCCGTCTGTAACCTGGCACCCCGCCACCGCCCCCACTTTGGGAACGCGGAATACCTCCTTGACCTCTGTCCGCCCGATCACATGTTCCTCCAACACCGGTTCCAACAAACCCCTCATGGCCCGGCGGACATCCTCGATGGCCTTATAAATGACATCATAGTAGCGGATGTCCACCCCTTCTCTTTCGGCAATCTCCACCACCCGGGGATTTGCTCTCACATTAAACCCGATGATAATGGCCCCTGAAGCTGAGGCCAGCATGACGTCTGACTCTGAAATGGCGCCGGTAGCGGAATGAATGATATTAAGCCGGACCTCGTCCGTACTCTGTTTGGTCAGTGAATCCTTGACCGCCTCTGCAGAGCCCTGAACATCGGCCTTCAATACGATGTTGAGCTCCTTTATCCCCCCCTCCTTGATCCGCTCAAAAAGATCATCCAGGCTGGTGAGGCCCTTCTTCATTCCTTCCTGTTTCTTGTCCCCGGCCTTGCGATGTTCGATAATCTGTTTCGCAGTCTTATCGTCCTTGACCACAATGAACTCGTCTCCGGCCATGGGCACCCCGGATATGCCGTACAATTCCACCGGCACAGAAGGTGTTGCGCTTTCAATCCTTCTCCCCCGGTGATCCAGCATGGCCCTGACCCGCCCGTAATAGCCGCCGCAGACAAACTGATCCCCCTGGTGGAGCGTCCCGGTCTTTATGAGGACCGTAGCCACCGGGCCTTTGCTTTTGTCCAGTTCAGCCTCCACAACGGTCCCCCTGGCCTCCCGGTTGGGATTCCCCTTCAGTTCAAGCATCTCCGCCTGCAGAAGAATGAGTCCCAAAAGGTCATCCACCCCCTGGCCGGTCTTGGCCGAAATCAGACCATAGAGGGTTTCCCCGCCCCAGTCCTCAGAGGCAAGATCCAGTTCGGCCAGTTCCCTTTTTACCTTATCCGGATCCGCATCCGTCTTATCCATCTTGTTTATGGCCACCACAATGGGAATGTTGGCCGCGCGGGCATGATTAATGGCCTCCTTGGTCTGGGGCATGGCGCCGTCATCGGCTGCAACCACCAGCACGATAAGATCCGTCACCTTGGCACCCCTTGCCCGCATGGCGGTAAACGCCTCGTGGCCGGGGGTATCCAGAAATACAATATCCCCCCCCTGGCTCTTTACGTAATAAGCGCCGATGTGCTGGGTAATGCCCCCGGATTCACCTTCAATGATTTTGGATTTGCGTACATAATCCAAAAGAGATGTCTTTCCATGGTCCACATGTCCCATGATGGTGACCACCGGCGGTCTGGGAACCAGGTCCTCAGGCCGATCCTCCACCTCTGAAAAAAACCGGTCCTCTTCAAAAGTGTCCAATTCCAGCGCAAACCCCAGGTCATCGGCCACCACCGATGCGGTTTCAAAGTCGATGGTCTGATTGATGTTCGCCATGATCCCCGACTTCATCAATATCTTGATTAATGCGGTGGCCTTGGTTCCCATGGCCCTGGCCAATTCACTGACCGTCACCACCTCCGGAACTTTAATCCGCCGTTTTATGGCCTTGGGGACAGTAATCTCGGTTTGCTTGAATTTGCGGGAAGTCTCTTTTCCACTTTTACCGCCCTTTTTGAGTTTGCGCTTGCCCGGCTGTCCGGTGTACAGATCCGCCCGTTCATAGACCTCTTTTTTATGCCGTTTCAAGGCCCCTCGTCTTGCTTCTTCCTCTGCCGCAGCCTTTTTCTTCCCCTTTTTCTTGGACGGTTTTTCCTTTTTGGGCTCCTCTGGC
>JAWLET010000094.1:0-3370 GCA_041685955.1 Desulfobacteraceae bacterium
CACGTTCGCAGAGAAAAATTCCATGTTCAATACCCCGGCCTGCATGGTGATATACACCATTGATCTGGTGCTTAAATGGATCGACGAGCGGATCGGCGGACTGCAAAAAATGGAAGCCGTTAACCGGGAAAAAGCGGCCATGCTTTATGATTCTATCGATCAGTCCGATTTTTACCGGGCTACTGCAGATGTGAACAGCCGTTCTTTGATGAATGTGACCTTCAGGCTTCCGGATGAAGCATTGGAAAAAGAGTTCGTAGCCGAGGCCTTGAACCAGGGATTGGGGGGACTCAAGGGACACCGTTCAGTGGGTGGGTGCCGCGCATCCATCTATAATGCCACTGGAATAGAAGCTGTCAAGGCTCTGGTGGCGTTTATGGCTGAATTTGAAAGGAAAAAGGGATAGGTCGATGCGGTGTTTGGAGAGGAATCGATGTTGAACAGGACTCGGATCGCCCAAGTGCTCTCCTTCGGGGAGATTGGGGCTCGTTATACGGTCATGGGATGGGTCAGGACCCGCAGGGACTCCAAGGCCGGGTTTTCCTTTATTGAGCTAAACGATGGATCGTGCCTCTCCGGCTTGCAGATCATCGCGGATGCAGAATTGAGCAATTACCACAGCGAGGTGGTCAAGCTTCAGACCGGCTGTTCCATCAAAGCCGCAGGGATCCTGGCCGAATCACCAGGAAAAGGACAAAAAGTGGAGCTTAAGGCCGAAGATGTGGAGGTATTCGGCTGGGCCGATCCCGAAACATACCCGCTTCAAAAAAAACGGCATTCCTTTGAGTTTTTAAGGACCATTGCCCACCTAAGGCCCAGGACCAATACCTTCAGTGCGGTGGCCCGGGTGAGAAACGCCATGGCCTGGGCCATTCATAATTTTTTTCAGAAGAGGGGCTTCATCTATCTCCACACCCCTATTATTTCCGGGAGCGACTGTGAGGGCGCCGGCGAGATGTTCAAGGTGACAGCGTTTGATTTACGTCACATTCCCCAAAAGGCGGGACAGGTGGATTTCAGTAAAGATTTTTTCGCCGGCCCCGCCAACCTCACGGTAAGCGGTCAGTTGGAAGCGGAAATATATGCCCTGTCCATGGGTGATGTATACACCTTCGGCCCGACCTTCAGGGCCGAGAATTCAAACACTTCCCGACACCTGGCAGAGTTCTGGATGGTGGAGCCGGAGATGGCCTTTTGTGATCTGGAAGGAAATGTGGCTTTGGCGGTTGAATTCCTGAAAGAGATCTTTTCCCACATACTCCAAAACTGCCAGGAAGACATGCGGTTTTTTGAGCGGTTTATCGATGATTCCGTGATCAAGACCCTTGAGGCCCTGGTTTCTCAGGATTTTGAGATCCTCAGTTACACGGAGGCGGTGAAGATCCTGACAAAGGCGGATCAGAAATTTGAATTTCCGGTGGAATGGGGAATCGACCTCCAGTCAGAGCATGAGCGGTACCTGTGCGAAAAGGTCTTTGAACGACCCGTGGTCCTGGTGGACTATCCCAAAGCGATCAAGGCCTTTTACATGAAGTTAAACGAGGATGAAAACACGGTTCGCGCCATGGATGTGCTGGTGCCCAGGGTGGGTGAAATCATCGGCGGGAGCCAACGGGAGGACGACCATGACCGTCTTTACGCACGAATTCAGGAAATGGGACTCAACCCGTCGGATTACTGGTGGTATCTGGAGTTGAGGAAGTTCGGGTCCGTGCCCCATGCGGGCTTTGGCCTGGGATTTGAGCGCCTCATCCAGTTTGTCACCGGACTTTCCAACATCAGAGATGTGATTCCCTTTCCCCGGACCCCCGGAAATCTGGCCTTCTAAACTGTATCCGGTGGATAAGAGGACTTTGACGGTGGGGTCTATTTCTTTCCGGTAGGGATGCATGATCATCTTGGGGTGCATATCGTTTATCCAGAAGTAGTTCTTTCCTTCCGGGCCGTACCGCATCTGCCCAATTCGCTCCATGGCCATTTCCTGCACCTCCTTACGGGATAATCCGTTCATATCCCCGGTCTCTTCATGTTTCTACCGTAACCGCTTTGGGTTTAACAGGTACAACTCCTGTAGAAAGGACGCATTGAACACATGAGTGAAAATGAAAAGCATGCACAAATCAAAAATCGGATAAACAGGCTTCAGCGCATGCTGAAAAAGCAGGAGATGGACGGGGCCCTGTTGGTTGAACGGATCGGTATTTACTATTTCAGCGGAACGGATCAGGATGCACACCTGTGGATCCCAATGCAGGGTGAACCATTGCTGATGGTCCGAAAGAGTGTGAATAGGGCGGTTCAAGATTCTCCCCTGTCCAACGTGGTTCAGCTCAACGGATTTTCCCATCTTCCTGGTTTGATACAGGGGCATTCAGGGGATATCCCCGGCCGGATAGGGCTTGAACTGGATGTGCTTCCCTTTGGGTTTTATCGCGCCTATCAGAAGCACTTCCCTGAAACCGAACTGCTGGATATTTGGCCCTCGATTCGAAAGATCCGAATGGTAAAATCGAGCTATGAAATAGCTTGCCTCAGAAGAGCGGCCCAAATGGCGGACCGCATGTATCAAAAGGTACCCGAATTTTTAATGGAACCGGCAACAGAAAACGACCTGGCCGCTAAGGTGGAGTTCTATTACCGAAGCCTGGGCCATCCCGGCGTTGTGCCCACACGGGGGTTCAATCAGCTTCCCCTGTATGGTCACATTATGGCCGGGACCAATGCAGCCCTTCCCAGCAACTCGGCCGGGCCCACAGGCGGAAGAGGGTTGGGACCCTTTTTGTCGCAAAGCGCAGGAATGGATAAAATTCAAAGGCACCAGCCGATCATGGTGGACTATGTGGCCAGTGTCGAGGCCTATAATGCGGATCAGACCCGGATTTTTTCCCTTGGTAAATTGGAGAAAGAATTGGTAGACGCCCATGAAGTGATGTGTAGGATTCAGGACCAAGTCGCCAGAAAGGGACGACCCGGGGCTGTAGCCGGGGATCTGTACCAACTCGCTGTGGAAATGGCTGAGGAAGCCGGCTTGGGCCGGTTGTTCATGGGATACCCCGTCCCGGTCCCTTTTGTGGGCCACGGCGTGGGCCTGGAACTCAATGAGCGGCCTGTTCTGGGACGCGGGTTTGACACAATCCTGGAAGCGGGCATGACCGTTGCTGTGGAACCCAAAGTGGTCTTTCCGGACAAAGGAGTGGTGGGCATTGAGAACACCTTTGTGGTGACCCCCACAGGCATGCAACGCCTCAATCAGTTCCCGGATGACATCGTGGTCTGCTGAGAAGCATGAAGCAGTTCGTACCGATTGAGCTATCCAGCCGGGTATAGGGAAAGATGTGTTCAGGTTTCAGTGTTCAGGTTTCAGAGGTGA
>JAWLET010000094.1:3470-8991 GCA_041685955.1 Desulfobacteraceae bacterium
TGAATCCCTGAGTCAATGGTCACCACGCTTTCTTTCCCTTCCTGAATCTCAATGGATTTGCCCAACACCACCGGCGTATCCGGGGTGTGATAACGATCCCTCAACTTGTAGTGAACGGCAAAATCGTAGACCCCCGGCGGCAGGGGTTTGGTTTTGTAAAAATAGTAGTTGTTGCCCGTGTAGGGGGTGATCAATTTGAACGAATCATCACCCTCCTTAGAGATGATCACAGCCCCGGCCGGGATTTTCTGGAGGCTGTCGGCAATGTTGATGGCCATGGCGCCCATGTTGATCTGGGTGGTTTCCCCGCCCTTGATGTCGAAAACGCCAAAAGATACCTCGGAATCCGGTTTATAGTTGGAGTTGGCATACCCTGCAATGATTTCATATTTACCGGCCAGAAGGGGATGGACCGCATCCGCCTTGGGATCTTCCACCTTCTTCAGCATCTTCCCGTCAGAAACCCGTATGATCTTGAGCGCATGTAAACACCGTCTTGCAGATTCAGGCAGGGTGACTTGAAGCTTGCCCAGTTTGCTGACCGCCTTTCGCGTCGTGGTCTTGGCCTTTTCCACCTTCTGGGCCACATCCTGTTTCACGGTCTCAAGGGCCGCCAGGAGGCTGTCCGTATCGGTGGCGCCGAAATATCGTCCGCCGCCCGAGTCAGCGAGGCAGGTGAGTTGTTCTTTCTGTTCGTCATTTACGTCAAATCCCACCACATGCAGCACAAATTTAATGTCCAACTTCTTCAACGACTTCACCACCCCACACGGATCGGCATGGCAGGTCTCTTCCCCGTCGCTGATCAAGACGATCATGGTTTCCGCTTCCACCCCCTTTAACCGATCGGCCACCATCTTTATGGAATCCGCCATCGGGGTCTTCCCCTTGGGAGTGATCGCTTTCAATTGGGCAAGTAATGCGTCCCTGTCAGCTTCTCCGGGACTCACCAACACCTCAATGTCGGAACAATCCCCCTTTTTCCTGTGGCCGTAAACCGTAAGCCCCGCCTTGACTTCGGAGGGGAGTTCCGGAACGATCTTGGCCATGACTTCCTTGGCCGCCTCGATTTTGGTCTGATCACCGGCCGTTCCCCACATGCTGCCCGAGGCATCAAATATGAACATGACCTGGGGAATGCCCTCGGCCTGCACCAAAGGGGTGTAGAAAAAGAATCCTGAGAACAGGAAAAGACAGAACCATCCTAACGGGATGAAGAACAGACGATCGCTATGTTTCAAATACCATGACTTCTTCATATGGATTCCTCCTGGAAAAAAGCAGGTCTAAATGGAGTTCGGGGTAAAGGTGGACAGGCACCGGAAGCCAGTGTTATCAGGCGCTTATCAAACCCCTGGACCCCGTTTTTCAAGGGGGTGACGACTTTTTACGAATGTATCAAAACCTTATGTCAAAATGTTCAAGTTTTCAATGAAAAACCCTCTTTACCAAGTAATTCAGTTTTATTCCAATACACTGTGTAAGTGCTGAATTGACAATAACCGGGATATGCGTCAAAATATAGGGTGATATGAGGAACCTCAGGAGATGACCATGGATGCTGCGGTGGAGTCGTTTGAACAGGCCCTCCTTTCGATGGACCGGGAGGGGGCCGGGAAGATCATGGCGGAAGGGCTGAAACGTACGGAACCGGTGTCCTTTGTGGAATCCGTCATGGTGCGGGCTCTCGAGCACATCGGGGAGAGCTGGGAGACCGGGGCGGTCTCCCTGTCCCAGGTATACATGAGCGGCCGCATGTGTGAGGAATTTATGAACCAGATCCTCCCCCCTAGGGGTTCTACCGACCAGGACCATCTGCGGATAGCCATAGCTGTGCTTGAAGATTACCATATGCTGGGCAAACGGCTGGTCAGTTCGGTCTTGACCGCCCACCGTTTGGACTTCGTTGATTATGGCCGCATGGAAACCGATGAACTGGTCCGGCAGGTGGAAGAGGATCGGATTGAGGTCCTTTTGATCTCCACCCTCATGCTCCCTTCGGCTCTCCAGACCAAGGCATTGATAGGGCTTCTTGCGGATCGGGGGCTGAATGTGGCCGTGATCGTGGGAGGGGCCCCGTTTCGGCTCGACAAAACCCTGTACCGCGAGGTGGGGGCGGATGCCACCGCAGACCGGGCCTCGGATGTGGTCCGGGTGATCCGGCAGGTTGTGGGAGAACGCCCATGAGCCGAAGCCAAATGACCGCCATGGAACGGGTGATGACCACCCTGGACTTCAACGAACCCGACCGGGTCCCCTTTTTCCTCCTGCTTTCCATGCACGGGGCAAAAGAGTTGGGGCTCAATCTCAAGGACTATTTTTCAAAACCACGATACGTCATTGAAGGCCAGCTGCGGATGCGGGCCAAATACGGGCACGATTGTCTGAATCCCTTTTTTTATGCCGCCGTAGAGGTGGAGGCCTGGGGCGGCGAGGTGATTTATGTGGAGAACGGCCCCCCCAATTCCGGTCAGCCGATCATTGACCGGCCCGATGCCATCAAGGCCCTTGTGCCCCCTCGCATCCAGGATTGTGCCTGCCTCACAAAAGTATTGGAGACCATTCGGGGGCTCAAATCCACCGTGGGTGAGGAGGTCCCCATTATCGGAGTGGCGGTGTCGCCCTTTTCTCTTCCGGTGATGCAGATGGGGTTTGAATCCTACCTGTTATTGATGTACGAGCAGCCCGACCTGTTCTGGCAGCTCATGCAGGTCAACGAAGCGTTTTGTGTACAATGGGCCAATGCCCAGCTCTCCGCCGGCGCCACGGCCATCTGTTATTTTGATCCGGTGGCCTCCCCCACCATCATCCCCCGCGAGAAGTATCTGCAGACCGGGTTCAAAATCGCCGGCCGGGTCCTGCCCGCCATTAACGGACCCACCGCCACACACCTGGCCTCCGGCCGCAGTCTCCCCATTATGGATGACATTTATGCCACCGGCACCGAGGTGGTATGTCCCAGTGCAGAGGAGGATTTACAGGCGGTCAAGGCGGCTTGCAGGGGGAGGATGGCGGTCTTGGGGAATCTCAACGGAATTGAAATGCGGCGGTGGACACCGGATGAGGCCCAAACCAAGGTGCGCGAGGCCATCACCGCAGGCGGACCGGGCGGGGGGTTTATTCTGGCGGACAACCATGGGGAGATTCCCTTCCAGGTTCCGGATGAGGTCCTCTTTGCCATTTCAGAGGCGGTCCGCATCTGGGGCTCCTATCCACTCAGGACTTGATCAAGGCGTGATGTCATGAACACACCCCCGGTCACACCACCCACACACGAGGATAAGCCGCCATCCTGGGAAATCCTGCTTCTCATCTGTGAGAATTTTATCTGTGAGGCTGAAACGGCCTTGTCCGAGTTGGAAGTGGAGGGGGTGCAGGTGAGCACGTTTCCGGCCCGCTGCGGTCTGCCGCCCATTACCTGGAAAGAACTGAAAACCGCAGCCCGCACGGCCGGCCATGAGGGCCCGGGCCTGGTGCTGGGCGGGCCCTGTATCCATAATCTGCAACACGCTTCCCCGGTGGAGACGGGATTGTCCCTGGTCCATACGCCCCAATGTTTTGAAATGGTGGCCGGAAACACCTTTATCCAGAGTCAAGTAAAGCAGGGCGCCTTCCTGGTGACACCCGGATGGCTGGCACACTGGCGGCAGTGGATCCAAAAAAGCGGATTTGACCAGGCCACTGCAAGGGAGTGTTTCAGGGAATCCAGTAAGTGTGTGGTGCTTTTGGATACGGATACGGACCCGTCAGCAAAACGAAACCTTCGCGATTTTTCGCGGTTTGTGAATCGACCCGCATCCATCGTGCCCATGGGCATCGATGTGTTTAAGGTGTTTTTGCATCGGAGCATCCTCATAAAACGCTATGCCGTAAGCCGGCAGCGGGTAGAAATGAGTGAACGCAAACACCGGCAGAGCCAGGCGGATTTCGCCATGGTCCTGGATCTCTTGAGCGATCTGCCCAAGGCCTCCTCTGAAAAGGAGGCCTTTGAGAAGACCGTATCCGTATTCCATATGCTCTTCGCCCCCCGAACCATTGTGTACGGGGAATTTGAGAAGGGTGAAGGGCCGCGCATTTGGTGGCTCTCAGGGGATGAAACGTCGTATCATTCCCGATCCGGCGCCGACCGGATGAAAAAAGCCCTGGAAAAAGACCGGGTGGTATACTCGGACCACGGATTCATACTGCGTATGGCCTCGAGGGAGAATATGATCAGGGGCCTGGATGTCCGGGATATCACCTTTCCGGAATACGTGGACCGCTACGGACAGATGGCGCGGGCCGTGGCGGATGTGTGCGGCCTGGCCATTGATAACGCCCGAAGCTACCAAAAGCTCAAGGAAAATGAAAACCGGTTGCGGGAGATGGCCACGACCGACAGCTTGACGCGGGTGGATAACCGGGCGTATTGTATGGAAAAGATGGAACAGGAAGTTATCCGGGCCGCCCGCTACGGCACGGAATTTACCTTGCTTATTCTGGATGTGGATTACTTCAAGGAGGTAAACGACACCTACGGTCATCCCACCGGCGATGCAGTACTCAAGGATATTGCCGCGGTCTGTGTTCGTTCCCTGCGGGAAAACGACCTGTTCGGCCGGATCGGGGGCGAGGAATTTGCCGCTGGTCTTGTTGAAACGGATCTGGCGCACGGGTTCAGTGCGGCCGAGCGAATCCGGAAAAACATTGCCTCCCACTCGTTCAAAGAGGATGATCAGGCCATCAAATGTACGGTAAGCCTGGGAATTACTGCCTTCGCAGGCCCCCGAGATACCCTGGAGCAGATGCTGAAACGTGCGGATAAGGCCCTCTACCAGGCCAAGGAGCAGGGTCGGAATCGGGTGGTATCTGCCCCGCCTTCGGAAAAGTTGAGCAATTGACAATCAGGCCGCTGAACCATAGGATCTATATTGAGAGAGGACTCTTTGAAGTCAAATCAGCAATCAAAATCCCAGAGAGGCCCTGAATGACCCACATTCTGGTTGTGGAAGACCATGCCGAGAGCCGGTATATGCTGGAACGTCTGTTGGCCTCTAAGGACATCGGATCGTGACCGCGGAAAACGGCGAGGAGGCGCTGCGGCTGGCCCGTGAGGATCCGCCTGAGGTGATTATCTCCGATATCATGATGCCGGTCATGAAACGGGTTCAAATTGTGTTGCGAAGTCAAGAAGGACCCTGCCTTGCGGCAGATCCCTTTCATCTTTTACACGGCCACCTTTGTGGACGAGAACGACCAGAATCTGGCCCATATCGGACACTGGGAACTGGATCTCAAAACCAATTCCCTGGAGTGGTCGGATGAGGTCTACCGCATTCTGGGGGAGAATCCCCGTGCCTTTGATCCCTCCTACGAAACCTTGATCACCATGGAGGTAATTCATCCAGATGACCGGACCCGGGTGGTGAGGGCCCATAAGGAATCCCTGCACAAAAATACTCCGTGCGATATTGAATATCGATTGCTGCTCAAAGACGGGTCCGTCAAATACGTAAACGAACGGTTTCAGACCCTCTTTGAC
>JAWLET010000095.1:0-8979 GCA_041685955.1 Desulfobacteraceae bacterium
GTCTGATAGTCAAATGGTTTAAATGCGCCCCGGTAGGCCGCCACCGCTGCACACCCGCAACGGGAACAGTCTGCATCATCCCCGTAAGTACAGGCCTTGGCCTGACCGTTGGACTTGAAACAGAGGACCCGTTTGCTGACCGGACACGCTGAAAAACGGTTCCATCTTGAAAAATGGGCATCGCTCAACAACTGGCGGCCCATGGCCGGTGTAAACCCGATCTTTTCGCCGTATCGTTTTCTGAGGGCCAGGAGCCTTTTCACCAGGACGTCCCGCTGGGGTAAGGGAATGACAAAATCGGATTCGTCCACCCCGTTTTGGGGTGTGTAAAAGGAAAACCCCAATCCTTTCACAGGACGGTTCACCATATCTCCCACAAAATCCTCCAGGCCGTCCATGTTCAGCTTTGACAGGGTCATGTGGACAATCGGGGGCGTGGCGGTCTTTGACAGATGCACTATGGCCTCCCGGTATACCCCTTCGCCTCTGAGCTTGTCATTCAGGGTCTCTGGCCCGTCAAGGGAAAGGATCCACTGTCCGTCTTCAAGGTCGGGGAATCCATTGGTGCCGTTGGTGAAGGCCAGGGTGGCGTCAAAGATCCTGCTCGCCGCTACACAGATTTCCTTTCTGAGCGTGGGTTCACCACCGTACAGGATGGCTGCCCTGAGACCCCTGCGTTTCAGGTCCTTGAGAAATGCCAGCATCTGCCGGTCGTCCAGTTCCGGCGGGTGGTCCTGCTTCCACCAGTAGCAGTGCACACATCTGAGATTGCACCGGTGGGTAATGTCCACGGCCGCAGTGGTAGGTTGCCCGGTCAGGAGCCATTTATAAAGAATAATCAATTTTCCAGGGGTTATGGGCATGATTTTGTTTGGAAGCGCAGGCACAGCTTGGTTTTTTTAAGATGAGCAGAGGGGAGTAATATTGCGTTGAAAAGGATCAAGAAATAGAGGATAAGGTATCCATGCACTTGGGTCTGAAAATGGCGGAGAGAGAGGGATTCGAACCCTCGGTAGAGCTTTTTACCCTACACTCGCTTAGCAGGCGAGCGCCTTCAGCCAACTCGGCCATCTCTCCGATTCATCCATGTCATATCGCCCGATATCAGACCCACTTTCCGGTCGAATGTCGCTGGCGGAGGGAGTAGGATTCGAACCCACGGGGCTTTGACACCCAACGGTTTTCAAGACCGCCGCCTTAAACCACTCGGCCATCCCTCCTACTAATATACACAAACTTTAATATAACACAATACTGATCAAGAGTCAAAAAATTTCCACAGCATCGCATGATCCGGGGATGCCCGGGCAACCCCTTTACAAAAAAAGCACCCGGTCTTTTTGAGACAGGGTGCTTGTGAATCCGGCTCAAGTCTTATGCAGCTTAAAATCGCGTCACGTTTTTTGCTACGGGGCCCCTGTCGCTGTCTTCGATATCAAAAGATACCTGTTCACCTTCAGCCAACACCTTGAACCCGGGCATATCTATGGAAGAATAGTGAACAAACACATCCCGTCCTTCTTCTCTTTCGATAAACCCGTATCCTTTCTTTTCGCTGAACCATTTTACTGTTCCCTCTGCCAAACCGCTGACCTCCTTTCAAAAAAACTGAAATGATCCCCACCACAGGTCGGTGCTTAGGCAAAGGGAAGTGACCCCCTTCGCACAAGACCGATCGCAAATAAACCGATTCAATATGTTTGAAAAGACCAAAACAAGCCATTTTCAACATCAATCCAGATACGCGTCTTTATACGAGATTGAATCAATTAAGATCCATCCTTTAAAAAGACTTCCACTGTTCCTTTCTTTTTCAGTTTATCCACATATTGGGTGATTTCTTCTTGCAGCTTGGTCTGTTTCAGGTATTGGCCGATTTTTTCTTTTACGGATTCATACGGGGCCGTGCTGGCAGCCTTTTTGTCCTCCACCTTAATCAGGTGATATCCGAACCGGGTCTTGACCACATCACTCACCTGCCCGGATTCCAGATCAAAGGCCGCATCTGAAAAGGGTTTGACCATCTGCTGTCGCCCGAAATATCCTAAGTCCCCTCCCTTATCCGCACTGGGGTCTTCAGAATATTCCTTTGCCAACTGTGCAAAATCCTCTCCCGCTTCCTGTTTTTTCTGAATCTCATTGATTTTCTTTAAAGCCCCCTCTTTTTCTGCCTCTGTAGCCTCGGGTTCCAGTTTGACCAGGATGTGGCGGGCCTTTACCTGTTGGGGCTGCTCGAAAAATTCAGGGTGGCTGTCGTAATAGGCCTTGATCTCTTTTTCAGGGACAGCGATGTCTTCCATGAACTTTTGATCAATAAGTTCCTGGATGGCTATGCCCTTTCTGATTTCATTTTTGACCTCGGCCTCTGTGACATTCAATGCCGTTAACATCTGCTCATACTGGGCGTCATCTGGAAACCGCTTTTTCCACTCTTCAAATTTTGTTTTCACGCTCTTTTCATCGATTTTGATGCCCTCTTTCACGCTTGCTTGATATAACAACTCGCTACCGATAAGTTTTTCCAGGGTCTGTTTCTTGAGCTGGGAGCGTTGTGCATCACCCAGAGGCTGGCCTGTTTCCTCTGCTTTCTGGCGCGCAAAGTTAAGGCTCCGGTCAAGTTGTGCCTGGGTAATTGGTTTGCCGTTCACCTTCGCAACCGTATCCTCGGAATCCGCCTTTTCCTCTGCTGAAACCTGCCATCCCATCAAGGTAAGGGCAAGGGCGAAGGCTGTTATCCATGCTGCCATTCCCGCTTTTCTCTTCATCAAAAATCTCCTTTCCAGGTTGAAACCAAAAAAATGCCCACCAGCGACCATACCATCTCGTGCGTTTGCTGTTGAGCTACGAATAAATGACCTTTATTCATAACACCTTTTTCTCTCCGCATGCAAGTGCTAATTTGTTTAAAAATTTACGGGTCTTCGTACTGTTTTTTCATGAAAACCAGATTCAGGGACTTCTTTAAACGCCTTCACTTTTTCACCACAACCTGTTATCCTCCTAAATCACAATCAGTTTTACCATGGAAAAAGGATATTATTATTGGAATCATGCAGACCCGAAAACATGGCCGTCAACCCTTCAGCGAGCAAAAGAAAAAAGGCCAAGCTTATCCAGGACCTCGAACGGCTCGATTCTGTTTTGGTGGCATTTTCAGGAGGTGTGGACAGCGCTTTTCTGCTGTCCGTGGCCCACGGGGCTCTGGGAGAAAAGGTACTGGGGGTAACGGCAAGTTCACCCATTCACTCTGCCGAGGAAAAGACCGGAGCCATCGATTTTGCCAAGGTCAACCGCATTCAGCACATGGTGATCAATTCAGATGAAATGGCTCTGCCCGAATTCCTGGCCAACGGCCCGGACAGGTGTTACCACTGCAAAAAGAGCCTCGCCAACCAGTTGGCCCGTGTGGCCAAAGAGAGAGGCATCCGGCATATGGCCCATGGGGCCAATACGGATGATTTGAGCGATTATCGTCCTGGATTCAAGGCTGCCCAAGCGGCAGGTCTTATGGCGCCGTTGATTGATGCCGGTTTGAGCAAAGCGGAGATCCGTTTTCTGGCCAGGGATATGGGTCTTTCCGTATGGGACAGGGCGGCTGATGCATGCCTTGCCAGCAGAATCCCTTACGGGAGTCCGGTTACCGGAAGGAAGCTTCAGATGGTTGAAACAGCAGAGGCCTTTTTGAAGGCTAAAGGCTTCACACAATTGCGGGTGAGACACCACGGCGTCATGGCCAGGATAGAGAGTGTCGAGGAGACTTTCGACCGTATAATAGATAAGACCCTGCGAGAAGAGATTGTGAAAAAGTTCCGGTCCATCGGGTTTGTACACATTGCCATGGACCTGGAAGGGTACCTGTCGGGAAAGATGAACCGAGAGCTCAGCCACGAACAGGCCCTTTTTTGATGTTCACCATTGAACCCAAGGCGATAAAGATATGATCTTAGGACTCGATGTGGGAGGCACACAGACTGATACGGTACTGGTGGAGGGGGATCGGGTCATCCGGGCCACCAAAACGCCCACCAGTGATAACCTCCTGGAAACACTCAGGACAGCCGTTGATGTGACCTTGGGGGACCTTGACCCGGGGGCGATTGAACGGCTGGCCTTTTCCACCACCATGGTCACCAACGCTATCATGCAGGACCAGATGGAACCTGCCGGCATGATGGTCTCTGCAGGGCCCGGCATGGATCCTGCCTGGTTTTCCATAGGTCCCTCCTATCATACGGTTGGGGGGTGCCTCGACCACCAGGGATATGAAGTGAAGCCCCTTGATAGGAATGCAGCCCTGAAGGCGGTTTCCCGTATTCGGGAGAGGCATATTCGGGTCCTGGGAGTGGTGGGGAAGTTTTCTGTGCGAAACCCTCTCCATGAATTTCAGATGGCAGAATGGGCCGGGGATGCTTTTCTTCACATGGCCCTGGGACACCAGGTCTCAGGCACCCTTAACTTTCCTCGCCGTATCACCACCACCTATCTCAATGCCGCCTTGTATCCCCTGCAAAAACAGTTTTCCCAAGCACTGGTTCAGATATTGGATGAAAAGGCGTTGTCGGCCCCCCGTTATCTCTTGAAGCCGGACGGCGGGACGCTGGAATTGGGCAAAAGCGACACCTTGCCCGTCCGGACCGCCCAATCAGGGCCGGCAGCAAGTGTCATGGGTGCACTGGCCCTGGATGACTGCAAAGGAACTACTCTCGTTCTGGACGTCGGCGGTACCACTACGGATATGGCCGTCATCTTGGACGGCGTTCCCCTGTTTAGCCCCCATGGGATCAAACTGGGTCCCTATCAGACCCTTATTCGGTCTTTATTGACCCACTCTATGGGAGTGGGGGGAGACAGTGAGATCAGAGCAGGGAGAAACGGTAAACTGAAAATAGGCCCGTTGAGAAAAGGGAGTCCCATGGCCCTGGGCGGGCCGGCGCCCACCCCCACCGATGCCATGATTGCACTGGATCTGTTGAACGTGGGGAAAAGGGAGGACGCTGTGGGTGGAATGATAAAATTGGGAGCGCCTCTCGGCATCAGTGATAAAGCCATGGCACAGATGGTGCTGACCGCCATGGCCCAGCGGATCGCGGATGCGGTTGATGCTTTTTTGTATGAGATCAATTCACAACCGGTTTATACGGTGCATGAGGTGCTCGAGGATACAAAAATCGAACCTACTTCGGTATTGATTATGGGGGGACCGGCCCGGCACATTTCATGGTATGTGGGAAATGCCCTGAAACTGCCTTATCGGGTCCCCACCCATTATGACGTGGCCAATGCACTGGGGGCTGCTGTGGCGAGGGTGACCACGTCTGTGACCCTTCAGGCGGACACCGAACGGGGTACGGTCATCATCCCTGAGGCCAATCTGGAAAAGGACGTGACCCCCCGCTTTGACCTGGACCAGGCCGTTATCCTGGGTCGGCAGGTCCTCGAAGAACAGGCCCGCCTGATGGGGGCCGAGCAAGAGACCCTGGAGATGGCCGTCACCGAAAAACAGTTGTTCAACATGATCCGGCAGGGGAGAATCACCGGGCGAAATATTCGTCTGAAGATGTCCGTAATCCCGGGTCTTATTCCCCAATGGCCAAGGAGATGATGCCAGGATGATAAAGGCTGCTCGAAAGACCGGTTTAATTTTTTTCCCCGCCTTTGATTGGGCCATTACCCCGAACCACCCTGAGCGGGAGGAACGACTCCTTTATACCCAGGATCAGGTCCTGGAGGAGGGTCTGCTGGACATCGACGGCATTGTGGAATACCGGGTCCGTCCAGCCCGTTTCAAGGACATTCAGCGGGTCCATTTCTGCGTGCCGGACGAGGCTGCTGTTACCACGGAAAGCCATTTGATCTCGGCCGGGGGGTGTCTTGTGGCCGCGGACGCGGTGCAAAAAGGAGAGGTGGAAAGTGCATTCGCCCTGGTGCGTCCCCCTGGACACCACGCCATGCGGGTGGTTCACGGTAATCGGGGATTCTGCAATATCAATATCGAAGCGGTCATGATTGAGTATTTGCGGGAGACCTATGGCATCAGAAAGGTGGCGATTGTGGATACGGATTGCCACCACGGGGACGGAAGTCAGGACATCTACTGGCATGATCCCAATACCCTGTTTATCTCTCTTCATCAGGATGGTCGGACCCTCTATCCGGGCTCGGGGTTTCCAGAGGAGGACGGAGGGCCGAATGCCAGGGGGGCGACGGTGAACATTCCCCTTCCCCCGGGGACCGGAGAGCAGGGTTTTCTTTTTGTTATGGATGAGTTGGTGATGCCGCTTCTTCAGGCCTTTGGCCCCGAGATTGTCATCAATTCCGCAGGCCAGGACAATCATTTCAATGATCCCATCACCAACATGAATTTTTCGGCCCAAGGCTATGCCAAGCTTAATGCCCGTCTCAGGCCTGACATTGCCGTGCTTGAAGGGGGATATGCCGTGGAAAATGCCCTTCCCTATGTCAATGTGGGGATTATCATGGCCATGGCAGGGCTGGATACTTCCACCGTAAAAGAACCCAATTACGATACGGACTACCGAGATCAGCCCGCTAAAATAACGAGCTATATCGAGCAGCTGGTTGAGACGTTACGGGGACGTTTTTTGGCAGAGACCGTCCGGGAAAACCCTGGTGAGGAAGGCGAGGTGGTTGAACGGAGCAGGGACATCTATTATGACACAGACGGAATTCATGAAAGGCAACACGAAAAAATACGCACCTGCTCAGAATGCGCCGGTGCCCTGTCCATTGCATCCACCTCCAATAGGGGGCAACATATGCTGGCGGTGCATATTCCCGTAAGGGCCTGCACGGCGTGCCAGGAAATAGGCCATGCCTGGTTTGACCAGGGAATAAAGGGTCCTTTTTCCCACGTATATTTACAGGATCGGGTGAACAAAGTTTACAGGCGGGCAGGGGGAAATGCGTGAGCCGGCTGACAAACAAAGCTGCTATAGAAGCGGAGCCATCATCCTGACCACCCCTTGACAAAGGTCCCGAAAAGCCCCTACCTCTTTAACCCCCGTACGGGTGCTTACGGCGAGGTCCGTTATCCACTTTTCAACAGCCCGTATGGAGGATGCACTGTAGGCGAAAAGGGCTGTTTCATAATTCAGGAAAAGACTGCGCATATCCAGGTTGGCTGAGCCGATCATGACCAGCTCGTCATCCATGAGAAGGACC
The DNA here is from genome assembly GCA_041685955.1 of Desulfobacteraceae bacterium. GTDB lineage: Bacteria > Desulfobacterota > DSM-4660 > Desulfatiglandales > Desulfatiglandaceae > JAIPDZ01. The sequence continues at coordinate 7,183 of JAWLET010000095.1, forward strand.
TTTGCGTGAACCATTCCCCGTGTATACAGAAGAATTTTACCCCCTGCCTCCTGAATGTCCCTTAAGTAGGTGCCCCGGGCCAGATCCGCCAGCCGGTGGTTGGATTTTTCCGGTACCAGAATCCGCACTTCCACGCCCCGGTGGGCGGCCACGCATATGGCCTGGGAAAGGGATTCGTCCGGGACAAAATAAGGGGTGACAATCCATAATCGTTTTTTGGCCGCAAATATGACCGAAAGAATGGCATCGTAGAGGGGATCACCCGCCACATCCGGACCCGAAGGGACCACCTGAACAACCGCATCCCCATCTTGGGTTAAAAGGGTCGAGGTAGCGGTATGCTTGGGTTGAATAGACTCACCGCTGGCAAATTCCCAGTCTGACCGGAACAACTCTGTGTAATGCCTGACCGCCGGTCCATCAAGGATGAAGGAAAGATCGTGCCAGCGTTTGGGATCGGGGGTGGGTCCGATGTACTCGGTCGCTATGTTCGTTCCGCCAGCCACGACCCGGCGTTCATCGGCAATGACCATTTTTCTGTGGTTCCTCAGGTTGGTTCGGCCGCGGGTGGGGAGGTGTAATACCGGGATGAAATAGATGACCCGGCCGCCGGCCCTGGTCAACGGCAAAAGCGCTTTTTTCCGGGTATAGAGTGAGCCCACTCCGTCCAGCAGTACCTTGACCACCACCCCTTCTTCGGCCTTGCGGGCCAGCCTTCCGATTATATCCCTGCCCACCTCATCGGAGGCCAGAATAAAGGTGGTAATGTAGATGCTTTCTGTCGCTTCTTCAATGAGTTCCACCAGACGCCAAAACCCGTCCTCGCCGGTGGGACAGAGACTCAGCCGGTTTTTTCCTGTGGCCCCGGGGATGCCGTAATTGCGAAGCAGCGCATCGATGGGCGGAATGGTTTTTGAAACCGAGGCATCACTTTTGGGGAGCTGAATTTCCAGTTTGGCATCAGCGGCCCGCAGCATCTTCCTTCCACCCAGTAGCAGGTATAGCGGCACCCCCACATACGGCAGAAGAACGATGGCCAGGAGCCAGGCGGTGGTAGCGGCAGGAGAATGACGCTGACGGAACATATGGGCAATGACAAGGGCTGCCAGGAGGAATCCGGCAATCATTGCCAGGTGGGTAAAGATAGGAGGAAGCATGTTTCTTATCCGCTGAAGTATCCAGATTTTAAATGTATATCAGAATTTAGAGAAATCAGGCGTGGATGTCAAGACTGTCCGGTCACCGAAAAAAAAGGCAACCGGCATTCATAATGAATGCCGGTTGCCTCTGGACAATGGGTTGAGACTGTCTTGAGTTCTTGATGCTACTCTTCACGGTAGTATCGTTTGATCAGATTGTTTATGAAACGTTCCGTATCGGTGATGGCCTCGTCATTGATGGTGAAGTTATCAACCCCTGAACGGTCTTTCACCAGTCTGAGACCATATTCCAGTCTCTTGGCCAGCTGAAAGGTCATGGCTCCCGGCTCCTGACCGGTTGTTATGGCCTGGCTGATGATCTCATCCACTGCATCTTCGTCAAAAAAGACCTTTACCTCCAGTTTTTCCATCAGGGAGGCCTCTTCAAGCTTTACTTGATCATACATGGCACTGAATGTTTCAATGGCCGTGTCGATATCGGAGATATTCATGAGATAAATCTGGGCGATGAGGTCCATTCGACGCTCGGATATCTCTAAGCCCGCTATTTCGTTGAGATTATGGACCCGTTTTGAAAGAAATTTTCGGATATCTGCCAGCTCTTTCTCCCGTGCCCTTTCAAAACGTGCCACAACCT
>JAWLET010000096.1:0-8856 GCA_041685955.1 Desulfobacteraceae bacterium
GGGGTAGTGTGTTTCGAAGTTTGGTACTTTCATTTTAGACCCAATATACCAGACGGTGTGTATTTATCTTTGAGATCAAAACTGGTTATATTTTAGTTATGAAAGTGACCGGACTGTTCCGAATTCCCGAAAAATGAATATCAACCATTGAAGTGGGGAAACATTCATGCCTTATGATTACAACTTAGCCAGGGAAGAGATGGTGAAACAACAATTGGTTCCAAGGGGCATCAACGATCCCCGGGTTCTTGAGGCCATGGGCAAGGTTCCCCGGGAAGCCTTTGTTCCGGAGGCCATGAAGCCCCAGGCCTACGATGACTGCCCTTTGCCCATCGGCAGGGATCAGACCATATCCCAGCCCTATATCGTTGCACTCATGACCCAGGCCCTGGACCTTACGGGCACGGAAATGGTCCTTGAGGTGGGGACGGGGAGCGGTTATCAGGCGGCTGTCCTGGCGGAATTGTGCCATACGGTGTACACGGTGGAGCGGATTGAATCCCTCCTCAAAAATGCACAAACGATCCTCCAAAAACTCGGCTATGCCAATGTCCGCTACAAGGTTTTTAACGGTACCCTGGGGTGGCCCGAATATGCGCCCTATGATGGAATCATTGTGACGGCCGCTGCCCCCCGTATTCCGTCGCCTCTTCTGGAACAGCTGACAGAAGGCGGACGGGTGGTAGCGCCCGTGGGGGATCGACTGGGCCAGAATCTACTCAAGGTAACCAAAGAAAAGCAAGGGTATTTTGAAAAAAACCTGGGTGGGGTTCGATTTGTCCGCCTGATTGGAGATTATGGGTGGAACGAATGACCCTCCTGACTGATTCGGTGTGCATGAGGTGAAAATTCACAGCGATCCCATCCCCCAATGCTCAGGCGGGCTGCGGAATTATTGCCCGCCTCTCTTCTGCACCATCCTGATTAGTGCCTGAGTCCTCTACTCTGACGTTGCTGCTGGTTCTGCCTGTACCTCCGTAGATCGCTACATTCCAAATACAGAGAGCGCATTTTAAAAACCCCTTTACATTCGATTCATGGGAATTATCTTTTAATCATGGAATGACATCAAAATGATTTTGAAAGTCTATAAATTATTACAAGGTATAGTGGTTAGAGCGTTTTATACGCTATTTAAGATAAGTATTACAGGAGGGAATAGAATGATGCACCAGGAAAATATAAATGATCACAAGATGAATATTCCGGGTACGCTTCCTATCTTGCCGTTGCGAAATATGGTTGCCTATCCGTTTTCGGTGGTGCCCCTGATGATCGGCAGCTCTCGGGCAGTTCAGTTAATTGAGGAAGCATCAAAGGGAGAAGGGTTTGTGGGGTTGGTTACGTCGAAAGATGCATCCCTTGAACACCCCCAGCCGGATCAGGTCCAGACCATGGGAACAGCAGCAAGGATCGATCAGTTGGTCTATAATTCCAATGGGTCGCTTCACGCGGTGGTGCGAGGCCTGGAAAGGTTCCGGATTGAGGAATGGGTGGACCAGGAGCCTTACCTTAACGCCCGCATCAGCCTGGTGGAGGATGTAGTCGAGGAAGGTGTAGAGATCGATGCACTGATCCGGAATCTCCGGGATCTGGCTCAGGAGGTGTTTGGTCTGTACGCCGAGTTCCCCAAGGAGGCCGCAGGATTTTTGAACCAGATTGAGGACCCCCGGCGTCTGGTCTACCTGGTTTCCAGTATGGTGGACATGGATATGGAAAAGAAACAATCCATCCTGGAGGCGGAGAGTGTCAAGGAGAAGATCAATCAGTTGGTTTCTTGCCTGTCCCATGAAAAAGAAGTGTTGAGCCTGGGCAAGAAAATCCAGACAGAAGCACGCAAGGAGATGGACAAGACCCAGCGGGACTATTATCTCCGTCAACAGCTCAAGGCTATTCAGAAGGAGTTGGGTGAAGAGGAAAAAGAAGGGTCGCTTGTGGATGAATACCGGGAGAAGCTTGAAAAGGCAGCGCTCCCTGAAGAGGCCAAAAAGGAGGCCGACCGGGAACTCAAGCGGATGAGTCAGATGTCCCCCCAGGCCCCGGAGTATTCAGTGATTGAGACCTATTTGGACTGGATTCTGGAATTGCCCTGGAACAAAACCAGTGAGGATCAGACGGATATAGATTTGGCCAGGCAGGTATTGGATGAAGACCATTATGACCTGCAGGAGGTCAAAGAGCGAATCATTGAATACCTGGCCGTACGCAAACTTTTGAAGGAAAGAAGAGATAAGGCTCCCGGTCAGGATGCGGTGACGCCGTCAGAATCCATGGGCGCCATCCTTTGCTTTGCAGGTCCTCCGGGTGTGGGAAAGACCAGCCTGGGACAGAGCATTGCCCGTTCATTGAACCGGCAGTTTACCCGTATGAGTCTGGGCGGTATGCGGGATGAGGCTGAAATTCGAGGTCACCGAAGAACCTATGTGGGCGCCATGCCGGGTCGTATTATACAGGCCATCAAACGTGCGGGGACCCGAAATCCGGTCTTTATGCTGGATGAGGTGGATAAGGTGGGGAATGATTGGCGGGGCGATCCCAGCAGCGCCCTGCTGGAAGTCCTGGATCCAGCCCAGAACCAGGCCTTTCGGGATCATTATTTAGATGTGGATTTTGATCTGAGTGATGTAATCTTTATCACCACGGCCAACCTGCTGGAGACCATACCACCGGCGCTTCGGGACCGTATGGAGATTATCCAGTTGGATGGGTACACAGAGTACGAAAAGGTCCATATTGCCAAAAGGTATCTGGTGCCGCGGCAGTTGATACAAAACGGCCTTGAGGAAGACGAGGTCCAGTTCAGTGACGATGCCCTTCAAAAGGTGATTCGCGGGTACACCCGCGAGGCAGGGGTTCGTAACCTGGAAAGGCAGATCGGCGCCGTATGCCGTAAGATTGCGGTCCAGATTGCATCGGGCGACCGGAACGGGGTAAAGGTCACTGCTGAAGTGGTACGCGAGTACCTGAAGAAAGAACCGTTTGAAGCAGAGTGCTGTGAAACCATCGAAGTCCCGGGGATCGCCACTGGTTTGGCGGTTACTGCGGTGGGCGGGGATATCCTCTTTATCGAGGCCACCCGTATGAAGGGAAAAGGGAATTTGACCCTTACAGGTCATTTGGGGGATGTGATGAAAGAAAGCGCCCAAATCGCCCATAGCTATGTGCGATCCAAGGCCCAGTTGCTGGGCTTTGACCCCCTTGTTTTCGGTCAAACAGACGTACACGTGCACGTTCCTGCAGGGGCCATTCCCAAAGACGGTCCATCCGCAGGTCTGGCGCTGGTCCTGGCCGTAGCCAGCCTGTTCAGTGATCGACCGGTGCGCGGGGATGTGGGCATGACCGGTGAGTTGACGCTGCGGGGACGGGTACTGCCTGTGGGCGGTATTAAGATGAAGGTGCTGGCCGCTCACCGGGCGGGTCTCAAAACAGTCATTCTTCCCAGGCGGAATGAAAAGGACCTGGAAGATCTTCCCCAGGAAGTTCAGGATGATCTGGAGATTGTTCTTGTGGAGCGGATCGATGAGGTGTTGGATGTGGCCCTGGAGCACGGGGAAGCGATGCCTCTGGCCGCCAATGGCTAATTACAATGGTTAAGTACAGTGAAAAAGGAGGCTAAATGCCTCCTTTTTCATCTATTTTCGGCCGATGCAGGGCGGACCGCCGCACCCGTTTAAATAGCTTCTGCCAGGAAGCAGACCTTACACTCCTACCAGTGAAACAGGACTTCCTTTTTCAACCTCCTTTTTTGTGAAAATTTGAAGTGTTGTCCGCTGCCCTGTTGACACCTGCCCTTTGCTCGTAGATCTCCGGGATCTTGATTGTCGGAAAATATAGCCTTCGAAAAAGGGGTCCACAATGGGGTCTATCCTGTATTTTTTTGAAAAAGGAACACCACCGACATGGGGGGAAGCGGTAAAACCCGAAGCGCGATCCGGTCCATGAGAGATACCTTTGAATCAAAGACGGAATACATGATTGGCCCCATTTATTCATGTGTCCTTTGCCATGAAAATAGGGCGGGAAATGAGGCAGTAAATGTTAAATCCCCAAAGACTGAATGAACCGAGAGCTTATAATGAACACGCATCTGTATATTGTATCCAACAGAATTCCATTTAGTTTTTCAAAAGCATTTCTAAAAAAAGCAGAAGAGGCGGTTCGCAATGCCGAGGCCCCTCCCATTCCCCCTTTTGGACAGGGCGGCTTGGTCAAGGCCATGCGGGGGCTCCTCAAGAGCGATCAGTGGAATACCACTTGGGTCGGGGCCTCTATGGGAGACCAGGACATTGAGGTGACCCGAGGACATTACCGCACCCTGTTTGAGGACATGGCAGCCGGCGGTCAAACCCCCGATTTCTTTCCACTCATACAAATCGATCCTGACAATCGCATGCATTTTAAATTCCAGGACTATGAGTTCTATATGCGATTTGTATTTTTTGATACCCACCATATGCAGAGTTATTACAGCAAATTCGCCAATGGGTTTCTATGGCCCTTACTTCATTTGACCCGCCCGGACCTCTTTTACAAAACCTCTCGTATTTTTCCCCGGCCGGAATTTGAAAAGAGTGACTTTGTCCAATACACCAGCAGCGGGGTGACGTTTGCCAACACCGTGGTGGATGAAATCTTAAAACAAAGCCAAAAAGAGAGAACACAGGATACCGTTATTTGGAACCAGGATTATCATTTGATGCGCATCGCAGAAGTCTACAGGCCGCTTCTCAGGGAGGCGGGCGCCCATAAACAGTTTCAAACCCATCTTCATGTGGGCCACTTCATGCACACACCTTTCTTTAATATACACGAGATACAGAAACTCCTTCGGGAAGACAAACGAAGACGACTGCGGAGTGAGGTGAACGACCTGTATGGGGAGACCATGGAGACGGTCCTGCAAAAATTGACCTGGGGTATGCTTTCCAACGACTTCATCGGATTCCATACCAAGGAATACTGTGACAACTACCTCGAAGCCCTTCAGGAATGGTTTCCGGTGCAGATCAGGGTAAATGGCCAACACTATGAAATCAGACGCCCTTATGACGTAACCACTGTGGGGGCCATACCCATTGGGCTGGATGTGGACGGCATCCTTGCTGAAGTTTCTCCGGAAAAGGATTTGGCGTATGATTACAACGGGGATGATTTGTATGAAAGAATTCAGACAGACCGGCGTCAGGGAAAATGGATTGTGGGAGGGCTGGAAAGATGTGATTATACCAAAGGACTTGTTCAGCGCTTGAACATCTTTAAACAGATGCAGATGGAACCCGGCCTTACTGGCGACTTATGCTTTTACCAGGTTACTGCGCCCAGTCGATCCGCAAACCCGGACTATCAGAAACTTCAAAAGGTACTGGCGGATAAGGTCAAAGAGACCAATGATGTGCTGGGAGGTGAATATGTTATTCACATGGACCAGGGAATCGGCGCTCCTGAGAATTACAGGTTTATGCGAGAGGTGGACCTGATGATGGTGACCCCTCTCGAGGACGGCCTGAATCTGGTGGCCTTTGAATATGTCCTTTCCCAGAAATACAAGGCTCCGGACAAGAGAGGCCTTCTCGTTCTGAGCCAGAGCGGCGCTTCGCGAATACTCAAAGAACGGGGATTCGGGGAGGAAGACGGTGTGGTGTATGTGAACGCCCTTCGCCCCAAAGAGGCGGCCAAAAAGGCAGTGGCGGTTCTAAAAAAAGGGGGGCGTATTTCAGAGGGGATCATTCGATATGTGGAACAGGAACGTCGAGTAGATGACTGGGCAAGACAGAATATGGATGCAATTGTCCACTGCAAAAAAGCGGTAGAGGAGTTATGAAATGGATTTGCTAAGCAGGGAAGATATGAAGATGTTGCTGGAAAGGGAGTCGACCCCGTGTGTTTCCATGTATATCCCCACAGTGCGAAAAGGTCCGGAGACACGACAGAACCCGATAAAATTCTCAAACGCGGTTCGTAAGGCGGAACATGCCCTGGATCAGATGGACGCCGGGGATATGAAACATATTCTGGAGCCGGCAAGGGATCTTTTAAAAGAAACATGGTTTTGGTCCCACCAGAGTACCGGACTCGCAGTATACGTGTCGGAAGGGTTTTTCCGAAGGTACCGGTTGGATCTGGAGATGGAGGAATTGATCACAGTGGGGAAACGGTTTCACCTCAAACCCATTCTTCCGCTGTTTCATGCGGGGGTTCGGTTTTATGTATTGGCCCTCAGCCAAAACAGGGTCCGGTTGCTTTTTTGCACGCCTGATTCGGCTGAAGAGATGGATTTGCCTTCCGTACCTGCGGATATGGCCACGGCACTTCAGTATGAGGAGACGGAAAAGCAACTGCAGTTTCATACCGGTACATCCCAAGGCAGAGGGGACCGCCCGGCGGCATTTCATGGTCAGGGGGCGGGAAAGGATAATAAAAAGGATCAGATTCAGCGATTTTTCCGGACCATCGACCATAGCTTGTGGGAGGCGGTGCTTCAAAATGAAGATGCACCTTTGGTCGTGGCCTGTGTAGATTACCTGTTTTCCATGTATGAAAAGATCAATACCTATCCCCTTCTTTTAAAAACCCCCATTACCGGAAATGCAGAAGAAAAGACGCCCAAGGAATTGCGGGAACAGGCCTGGGAGGTGGTAAAACCCTACTTTCAGAAATCTCGAGAGGCGGCGGTCCGGGAATTTCAGGAATTAAAACACACGGAACGTACTTCCAAAGATGTCAGAGAAATTCTGCCCGCCTCGTTTGAGGGCCGTATCAAGCACCTGCTGGTGGATCCGAAACAAACCTTGTGGGGAACGTTTGACCCTGAAAACAATCAGGTGATCATCCATGACTCAAAAGAAACCGGTGACCAGGGCCTTGTGGACTTGGCCTCTGTTCAAACCATTACCAAAGGAGGAACCGTATATGCAGTGGATAGAGAGGAGATGCCCGCTAACGCTCCTGCGGTAGCGGTATTCCGCTATTGAGCGAGACAGTGCCCAGGTCAATGGCATGTGGGACCATCCTGGAAAAGCACCTGGGTTCAGGAACTGGTCTGGGAAGCAATTGAAGAACCCTGTAGCTTGCTACAGTGTTCTTCAAGTCCGTGCCCCGACCAAGCTTACCCCGGAACCCAAATGCCGCGTGTTCAGAAAGAGAGATGATAGCCGATAAACAGCGAGTAGGTTTCTGTCAGCCTTAATCGCGCCATTCATAAAGAGCGGCGGATTAACCAAACCATAAAAGAGGAGAGTTTCCCATGACTAAAGAAATGGCGTTTTCAAAACCCAGGCACACGATCCGCAAACGAATAGCCGCTGGTTTGGTGCTGTTCTTTGCTATTTGTATGTTACCGGGCCTGACTTTGGCCCAAGGGACCTCAGGTGATCGGCCCCAACTGGTCCAGGTCATACAGAGTAAAAAATCGTTTCCCGAAACCCTCAAGGCTTTCAAGGAAGAAGTGAGCAAGGCGGGCTGGAGCCTGCTTAATGTTAACAATCTGGCAGGGGTGCTCTCCGAGCGTGGTTTTACCCTGCACCCTGTGGTGGTACTTGATGTGTGCAGCGGCAAGCACAGTTCTCGAATTCTGAGCAATGACGACTATCGCCCGTTTTCCGCCTTCATGCCCTGCCGTGTGAGCATCTACCAGACATCCGATGGAAGGGTGCACATCGCTCGAATGAATGCCGCCGCCGTCACAGAAATGATGCTCACCGGGGTAGCCGAGGTGATGTTGGAGTCCGACAAGGAAATAGCGGAGATCATCGCCAATACGGTCCGCTGATCCGGGGGCTATTTTGCAGCCCGATTTTGTTGAGAGCGGTGCATTTGTAAGTCTGTTTTTTTGTCGCTGCCCAACAGAAAAAAGTAGGATGACCTTTTGGTCTTAATGGCAAGACCCTCATGGGATATCGAAAAGCACCGAATACACTGATTGTCCTGCTCCTAATCTTGGGCGCTTTCACACTGCAGGGTTCTTCAAATAAAGCGAAGTATGCTTAAAAGCACCCCTGAAATCGGGTCTATATGGTTCATTTTGGTGCCAAAAAGAGCGATATAGGGTCTGAAAACACCTGTTTTCGGAAAGATAGGTTATAGAAATCAATAGGTTGGCTTGGCCTGACCCCAGCGAGACAGCGAGAATGCACTTCGTAACCGAAGTGCTAATGAAATTTAGGGTCGAATGCCTATGCCTGCGACCACTCCAGCAGCTTTTGCTCTCCCTCATATGTTCCGAGTAATACCAGCTCCGCACCCTCCCTGATGGGCGCTTGCGGGTCGGGACTGATGGTCATGGCGCCGTCCATCTCCATGGCCACAACCGAGCACCCCGTTGCCTCCCTGATCATGGATTCGGCCAGGTTCTTACCCACCAGGGACGGCGGCGCTTTCAGGCGGAAGACATTCAGCCCCTCGGCCAACAGCAACGTGTCTTCGTTTTTCAGGAAATTGAAGATTGCGTTGGCGCCCAGGGTAGGATAAGACATGACAAAATCGGCACCCGCACGGTGAAGCGTGGATACATTGCGCTCCAGGTTTGCCCGGCTGAGGATCTGCATATCGGGCCTCAGGCTTCTCAGATATTTGGTCAGGTAGATATTGGTGGCGTCATCGTGGGTGGTCAGCAAAGCAGCGGGGGCCTTTTCGATCCAGGCCCTCTGCAGGGTTCGGATATCCGCTGCGTCTCCCATCACATAGTTCTGGGCCTGTGCTTTCCGGGGGTTTTTTTCGATGATCAAATAGCTCATGTTTCTCTCTTCGAACCGATCGGCGATGGTATGCCCCACCCGGCCTCCCCCGATAATGAGAACCGGATTCGACGTCAGATGACATACGTGATAAAAGGAGTAAACCTCGTCATAGGCCGCGATG
>JAWLET010000097.1:0-8811 GCA_041685955.1 Desulfobacteraceae bacterium
GATTCAGCCGACGACTCGTCTGCGTCCGGGGGAGCGGCCCGGAAGACTTCATCAATGGTGGTCAACCCCTTCATGACCTTGGCTATGCCGTCCATGGCCTTGGCAATAATCACCTCGTCGGCCACGCCCATGTCCACAAGGACCTGGCCCAAGCGCCTTCTTTGGGTTTTTTGGATCTCAAGGGCCTGGGCAAGCGTGTCATCATCTATAAGACCGGCTTTAACCAAATATTCTCCCAACTTCATTCTTTTTCCAAGGGCTGATCTCAAGCTTTTGGCTTCATCCATAGCGATTCACCTTTTATGTAAGCTCCTATAACCCGTGTTATCAGACCGGTTCACTCACTTTTCTAAGCCAACTTAATGACATACAAAATAACGATCAAAAGGCTTCGGTTTGAGCGTTTATCATGCTTTCCATAGCCGTCTTCACATGATTGAACTCAGATGACAATCGAGGCAACAGTTCTCCGAGGGATTCCGTATCCCCTGTCTTCCCGGCCTGCTCCATTTCCAAGGCAGTTTGATACAAGGTATCCGCAGCCACATTGGCGGCCGTTCCCTTAATGGCATGGGCTTCATTTCCTGCAGCGGCCGTATCACCGGAGGCCACGAATCGTTTCAAATTTTCGATGTGCTGCGGAATCTCATTCAAAAAATGGGATAGGACATTCCGTGCCAGGGCCTCATCCCCCATCAGACGCTCCAGGAGCCGTTCCTGGTCAAAGGAGGCTTTTGCGGGTTGTGAAGTTGAAGAATCTGTTTTATTTTGCCAATGATCGGGTAGCCATTCTTCCAGGACATCGGCTAAGGCCTGCGGGTCGATGGGCTTGGCCAGGTAATCGTCCATCCCTGCGTCAAGGCATTTTTCGCGATCTCCTTTCATAACGTGTGCAGTCATGGCGATAATGGGCACATTTCGTGCCTCAAATTCAGCCTTTCGGATCTCCTGCGTGGCCGTGATGCCGTCCATCACCGGCATCTGCACATCCATAAGCACCAGGTCGTAGGGAAGGCTCTTTAGAGCCGTGATCACTTCTTCGCCGTTGGCCACGGCGTCTGCACGAAGGCCCAGCTTCTTGAGAATGCCTACCGCCACCTGCTGGTTGGTGATATTGTCTTCAGCCACCAAAACCCGTGCCTTTTCACGCCTGAGTCTCCGGATGGCGTGCCGGGTCACAATTTTTCGCCTGGGTTTTCCGGTTTCACCGGACAGCATCGCTGCCAGACTGTCGAAGAGGTCCGACTGGCGGATGGGCTTGGTTAAATACCCGGCAAAGCCCATTTTTTCAAAGCGGCTGGCATCTCCCTGCTCGCCCATAGAGGTCATCATCACCACATGGGTGTCGGCCAGGGCTCCGTCGGCCTGGACCGCCTTACCCAAGTCCTCTCCGCTCATGCCCGGCATCTGCATGTCCAGGATCGCCACCTGATAGGGATCGCCGGCCCGGACCGCTTCCCGCAGAAGACGCAGACCGGTCTCACCGTCCGGGGCCTCATCCGGCCGTGCGCCCCAGGCCTTGAATTGAAGCAGCAAAATTTCCCGGTTGGTGGCGTTATCGTCCACCACCAGGATCCGTACTCCACTTACATCGGGCCTGGTTCCAGAAGGCCGGTGGGCTTCCGGCTGTTTGCGAAACCGGGCTGTAAACCAAAACTCGGAGCCCTGCCCTTCTTTGGAAATAACACCGATTTCGCCGCCCATCATCTCAGCCAACTGCCTGCAAATGGCCAGGCCCAACCCGGTGCCCCCATATTTACGCGTCACCGAGTTATCCAGTTGGGTAAACTTCTGGAATACATCTTTCCGCCTGTGTTCCGGAATGCCTATTCCCGTGTCCCGAATGGAAAACCGGATGAGGGCGTCCTGATCCGTTTCAGACTCAAGGCTTGCCCGAACGGATATTTCGCCTCGATCGGTGAACTTGACCGCGTTATTGGCCAGGTTCAAAATCAACTGCCGCAGGCGGCCCGGATCGCCTTCAAGCAAGGCAGGCACCTCGGGCCCGGCCGCACTGATGAACTCCAGCCCCTTTTCTTTGGCCTTGAGCGCGATGACCTCGGCAACGTCTTCAAGCACATTACGTAAATCAAACACAAGGGTCTCCAGCTCCATCCTTCCGGCCTCGATCTTTGAAAAATCCAGGACGTCATTAATCAAGCCGAGCAGTGCGTCCGCACTTCTGCGCACGCTGTCCGCAAAGTGATATTGCTCCTCGGTGAGATCGGAATCCAAGAGAAGCCCGGTCATACCGATAATCCCGTTCATGGGCGTACGAATCTCGTGGCTCATGTTGGCCAGAAACTCGCTTTTGGCCCGGTTGGCGGCCTCGGCCTGGGCCGCCATCTCCTTGGTGGATGCAATGGCCTGCTGAAGCTGAAGGTTGGTCTGCCGAAGCCTTTCCTCGGCCTGCTTACGCTCGGTGATGTCAATGAGGACCCCATCCCACAGGATACTGCCATCGTCCTGTCGGCGGGGCGTGGAGCGGGCCTCTCCCCACAGGATTTCGTCCCCCTTTATACAGCGGATTTCCGCATGATACGGTTCAAAAGATTGAGCAGACTTGAAAATGCCCTCCAAAAACCTCTGCTGGTCTTCGGGGTGTACGAGGCTGAGCAGCTTGGTGCCATCTTCCATGACTTCTTTGGGGGTCACCCCGAGAATATCGGTCACCGCTTCACTGACATACGGGAACATGAATTGGCCGTCCATGGTCAAGGTGAACTGGTAAACCACGGCAGGGGAATTCTCCGACAGCCGCCTGTATTTGGCTTCACTTTCACGCAATGCGTTCTCAGCCTGCTTGCGCTGGGTGATATCCCGGGTCACCTCGACACCGCCCACGATTTTCCCGGCCGCATTGCGGTGGGGATAGCCTCGAATGTACCAACTCCTGCCGTCCGGGGTGCTCTTCTCCACTTCCTGGGGTTCACCCGTAGCCATGGCCTTGACCACCGGGCAGTCCGGGCAGGGATCGGCGCGGTGGGCCCAGATCGTATAGCAATGCCGGCCGATGAGCGCATCCCGCGGCATGCCCGCGGATTCACATGCCGCTTCATTGGGCCATACCACCCGGAGGGCCTTGTCCTGAAGGATGACATGTTCGGTTTGGGCATTCAAAATGGCCCGGCTTTGGGCTTCCGCGTCCAGAAGCGCCGCCTCGGCCCCGTGTTGCTGCTGCTTTATATCCAAGGCATGCAAGGCAAAGGCGATATCATCCCCCAGTTCACTTAACAGAGAGTGTTCCTCTTCATCCACGGCAAAGCCTTTGGGGACGGAGGCGCTCAGCACACCAAAAACCCGACCCTCGTGCTCCAGGCGCATGGTGAGTCCCGCACGACCCTGATAGCGTCCGGATAGAGGACATTCGGGACACTCCGCCGGCGGATTGTCCGTGACGAAAATATTTTCCCTATTGAGGGCCTTGCGTGCACAAGCGGGCAAACGGCCTGAGCCCAGGGCATCGGCCATGGGTGCAAATTCGTCATCAAACCCCGCGCAGAACAAGGGCCCCACTGGACTGCGGTCTTTCACCAGGGCGATCCAGACGCTGTAAAAGCCCCGCACTTCCACCAGGGTCTCACACGCCCTTTGGAGGAGTCGGTCCCGGTTCCGTTCCTTGACGATCAATTGATTAACCTTACGGATGGCCTGGACCACACGGTTAAGATGCGCCACACGGGCCATACTGCGCTGAACACTTACTGCCGCATCCATCCGGGCCAGGAGCTCCGGATCGGAAATGGGCATGACCACATAGGCGTCTACCCCGGCATCCCGTCCCTGGTGCTTATCCCGCGCCAGGTTTTCGGCATGGGTCATCAATAAAACGCGGCAACCCGACAAGGCCGGATCCTCTTTAAGACGGCGGCATACCTCGGCGCCCGCCATGTCGGGCAGTCGCACATCCATGAGGATCACATTGGGCCGGTCGTGCCGAACGATTTTGAGGACCTCCTGGCCCTGTTGCGCAGTGGTGATCCGATATCCCCTTTCTTTTAACGTGTGGGCCATGCCCCGCAGCAGATCCGGATCAGCCGCCGCCAAAAGGATATGTGCCTGTCTACCCATCGGTCCTCCGTGTGATGTCCAAGGTTCAAAGGTTCAGGGGTTTAAAGGTTCCGGGTTCACGGTTGAGAGGTTCAAAGGTTCAGCGATTCACCGTTGAAAGGTTCAAAGGTTTGAGGTTGGACAGATCCATACAGCCATCGTAGGGGGGAGTATTTTGCTTGTCAAGATCTATGCGCCTCAGGGTCAGCGGTCCATGGGTAGGGTATTAAAGAGCTGTAACACCCTATTTGCCGTACGAGATTCAGGCCAAAAAACCGTTTCGTAGTGCGAATCCCTGGTTATTCTTTTCTTGACTTATGATTGAATAGAATATATTCTATTTGTGCATCCAAGCTTAATTCGATAGAAACGGAGATGTTTATATGCCATCTACAACAATACATATTTCAAAAGACCTGCTGTCCAAGTTAGACCAAGTGGTTCAGGACGAAGGTATCAGCAGAAATCGCTTTATTATAGAAGCATGTAAACGCTTCCTTCAAGACCGTCAAGGGGAATGGCCGAGCGACTTTTTTGACACCGATATGGATGATACGGACTTGCGGTTGCTCCGTGAAGGTGGGAAGCAGATGGAGACTGATATCTTCGGCATGCGCAAAAACCGACGTCAGATTGAATTGTGAGATATCTACTTGATACAACGGCTTTTTCCGCAGCCATGAGGCGGGAGACAGCACTTATGGCGTGGTTCAAGACGGTGAAACCCGGAAACGTTGTGACGGCACCGCCGGTCGAGGCTGAAATCGAATATGGACTTAACCGATTGAAAAAATCATCCAGGAAATATCAGTTGCTGGTGGTGGAGAAAGAGCGTTTACTCGGGGTTATTTCTGTATTGAACTGGAACCCGGCCGCTTCAAGATATTTCGGGAAGATTAAGGCAGATCTTGAAATCAGGGGTTTGTTGATCGATGATTTCGATATTGCTATCAGTGCAATCGCAATGAGCCATAGTTGTAGCGTATTGACGGCGAATCTGAAGCATTTTCAAAGAGTAAAAGGACTGGATTCACGTCATTGGTGAAGGGATTGTCACGCAGAGGGCATGTTTTTATCCCGAGTCAAACTCTAATAGTTCGTGGAACTCACGTCAATATGACCGCCGTGAGTTCGAACAATGGCATCTTCTGCAATCTGTTTCAGGGTCTCTTTTCTATGCCACAGGATTTTCGAGGCTCACGATTCAAGCGGCCCTGAGATAACGCGGTTCCGGCCCGCCTCCTTGGCCTGGTCACGGGTTATCAGCATCAAATCCATCCATATATTATATAAACTGAGGCACTTTGGCACCTAACATGACCCCGGCCGTCATTCCTTATTCCAGGTCCTCATCGGACATATCCGGATAGAATTTTCGCATGCATTCCGGGCAAATACCGTGACTGAACTCGGCATCGGAATGATTTCTAACATAGGACTCCAGTTGATTCCAGTAGCCCTTATCGTCCCGGATCTTCTTGCAGTGGGAACAAATGGGGAGGATGCCCCTGAGGGTCTTTATTTCCGTCAGGGCCTTCTCCAGTTTTGAGATCAATTTTTGACGCTCATCGATTTCTGTTCTTAATTGGGAATTGGTCCGGTTCAGATCCTGGGTCCTTTCCTCCACTCGATGTTCCAGCACATCCCGTTCCTTACGCAACTGGAGCGACATGGCGTTGAAGGCCTCAGTGAGCTGGGAGAGTTCAAACCCCGAAGGGAGGTCAATCTGCTCTCCTACACGTTCCGGTTTTCTGGAAATCTCCATGGCCTTCAAACGGAGGGCGTTTAAGGGATCGAATATCCACCGTTTGTTGAGGTAAACAGCCACCCCGAAAACGACTAACAACGCCGCGGCAAACAAAAGGGATAACTGCAGAATGAGCCGATCCACCCGTTCATAAGCAGCGGAAAGGGGTATTCGGATGGAAATAGCTGAAACCGCTTCGCCCACGGAGCGACTAAAACTCCGATCAGGTCCATATTTTTCCAGCAGCCCCGCCGGTGCGCGCTTTGCCGTGCTGTGACAGCGCAGGCAGCTTTGTTCCATGACTTCTCCCTTTCGCAATACCACGAAAAAGGGCTTTTCGTTGATTTCTCTCACACCGGCATACTTATCCTCCTGTTGAGCGGGTTGATTCAATGTCTCAAGAAATGCCCTTTCGAATGCATCCGCCTCGTTTTCCGGACTTCTGGCGTTGATGGCGCATTCTTTGTAGTAATAATCGCCGCCCGTAATGGATTTATAATATTCGTCCATTTCTCGAACCGCATAGGTGGAAGACATCCACACCGGGTCGAAATACCCCTCCTCCACAAACGGACCCAGCTTCTTGAACAGTGCCGGCTTTAATTGATGCGAAAAGTAGGTGTGCACGGCAAGGTTTCGATCCAGAATGAGCATGGCCTTTTCCCTCGCTTCCTGCCGGGCAAACGTTTTCATTCGCCAGTTGATCACCCCGATGGTGCAAATGCCGGTGATAAAGACAATCAAACAGACGGACACAAGTAAGCGAGTACTGCTTTTAGACGTTATTCCGGCTTTCATTTTCTGATCCCCATTTCATGCTTTTCTTCCCCCTATAGATCCAGCATCTGACGAAGTGCGCGATCCATTTGCGCTGTTTCTCCGGATGCCAGCTTCCCCATTTTCCGCACAAGCCGAAAAGTGAATAATGGAAAGCGCCCGACTTCACCTTTCATTATTCATTTTTCGCTATTCACTATTCACTCCCCATCGCTTCCCGCACCTTCCGGGCCAGGCTGTCCGGCGTAAAGGGCTTTCCGAGTTTACAATCCACACAGTGCCAGGAACACGGATACCGACTGGACGTCCCGAAAGCCCTACACGGGCCTAAGGCAATGTGGAAAGCCACTGACAGGCCGGGGCCACGAGTATAGATTGATCGCCATTGGGAATGACCCGGTAGCCGCCGGCGTCTTCCACAAGCTGAACGGCCGGCGTCTTGAGGAAGTCCTGGAATTTTCGAAGGGCCTTGGAGGGCTCCACATCCGCTCGCTTGGCCTCGATCAGGATAACCGGGTCTCCATCATTGGCGATAATAAAATCCACTTCCTGCTGATCCTTATTCTTAATGAAGTGCAACGAAAAGGCGCCGTATCCCATATCATTCCATCCGTTGACCGCACGATACAGTTCAATCGCCACCATATTCTCAAACCGGGCCCCGGGATCCTTGACCCGTGGAGCATCCCAGAGATATGTCTTACGTTCCTTTTGGATGGCTCTAGCGATTCTTCGGGTCCACGGTCCGATGGTGAAAGTGAGAAAAAAGAGTTCAAAAACGGCAAGCCAGCTTTGAACGGAATTGTAGGATACCTTTAGATCAGAGGCCAGTGAAGGAATGGACAGGGGGCTCCCTACTCGGGAAGGGAGTAGGAAATAGAGGCTTTCCAGTTCTCCAATGGATTTGATGTCGGTCAAGTCCCGAATGTCCTCACGGATCAATTGCCGTGAGTAGGTATTTGTCCATCTACGGTAGTTGGTTTTTCGACCTGTTAGATAAGGTTCTGGAAATCCGCTCAGCTCAGAGAGCCCCTGCCAGATTTCCTGAAGGGTGTTCCGATCTGCCATTTCCATCTGAAATGGGTTCCGAAGAAAGCTGTCCATATCCCTGCTGCGGTCGGCCAATTCAGCAATGGTGAATGGCCAGAGATGAAAGAGAAAATAACGTCCTGCCAGGGAGTCTCCTCCCTTCTGGTAGATATCCAACCTGCCGCTTCCTGAAACCAAAAACCGATACTCCTTGTGAAACTGATCGTAGATGCCTTTCAGATAGTTTTTCCACTCCTTGTATTTGTGGATTTCGTCGAAGATCACCAAAGGGGTTGACGTGTCCTGGCGCTCCATGGTTGTGAAGAAAGCAGGCTTTTGCAGAAATTCCACCCTTTGATCAGCGATGTCCCAGTTAAAATAAACGTGATTGGGAAAGGACCTGGAGATCAGGTGGGCCAGGGTCGTTTTGCCCGCCTGTCGCGGCCCCACAAGAAAGATCATGGGTTTATGCGCGGAAAGCTCCTGCCAGATGCGGATATACAGAGATCTTGTTTCCATGTCAGCTATTCTTCACAACAGTGAAAAATAGTCAAGTCAATTTTACAGTAGACTGAAAAATCGTCGATGAACTTCCCCCCCCTCCCCTCTTCATTCTTCATTATTCACTATTCATTTTTCACTATTCACTTCCAATCGCTTCCCGCACCTTCCGGGCCATGCTGTCGGGCGAAAACGGCTTTTGAATAAACGGGGTCCCTTCTTCAAGTTCGCCGTTATGGACAACGGCCTCGTCCGTGTACCCGGACATATAGAGCACCCTCAGATTCGGGTCCTGTTTCTGAAGCCTCTTAGCCAGGTCCTTTCCGTTCATACCGGGCATGACCACATCGGTGAGCAGGAGGTGAATCTTCCCTTTTTGCCTTTCAAACACCTCCACAGCCTCCTCCGCGTGTGCGGCCGTAAGCACCGTATACCCATACTGGATGAGCCCTTTGGCGGCTATATTCCTCACCTCCTCATCGTCTTCCACTACCAAAATGGTCTCAGTGCCATGAAGGTTTTCGGCCTTCAGTCTTTCCTGGCGGCGGTGTGCGGCGGCCTTTTCCACCCGCGGGAGATAGATTTTGAAGGTGGTCCCTTTGCCGGGTTCGCTATAGACCCAGATATATCCGTTGCTCTGCTTGACAATCCCATAGACCGTGGAGAGTCCCAGTCCGGTTCCCACACCCATCTCCTTGGTGGTAAAA
>JAWLET010000098.1:0-8783 GCA_041685955.1 Desulfobacteraceae bacterium
CAAGGCCTGTACTTACGGGGATGATGCAGACTGTTCCCGTTGCGGGTGTGCAGCGGTGGCGGCCTACCGGGGCGCATTTAAACCATTTGACTATCAGACACTGAGAGTGATATTGGGACTCATGGTACCCGAGTTCAGGGTCTCTCTGCGAGGCGTTAAATGACCCCAGATCCTATTCGTCAAGAACAGGAATCCAGCGACACCATACGGTGTGCCATGTGCGCCCATTTTACCTATTTTACAAACAGCGCAGGCCACAACAGCCCTCATGCCCTGGGAAAGTGCAGCGCCACCCCCTGGGATGGGAATGCGGGTCAGTGGGCCATGTTGGTGCATCACTGTAAACACTTTGTGAAAACCAGCCGCGATTGATTGGATGACAATTTTTGTCACATACGCAGGATCAGCACGCCTTACTCCCATCTCCCGGGGATCGGGGTGTTGCAGTATTTGCATCGACCGTCCACCATATTGATCTTTTCGATCCGATAACCGTTCCGCTCGACCACCACCTCATGACAATGGTGACAACAGGTCTGGGTGCCCTCATGCCCCGGCACATTGCCCAGGTACACATACCGGATCCCTTCCTTCAGGGCCACTTTCCGCAGTGCTTCCAGGGTATCAACAGGTGTGGCAGGGAGTCGTGTCAATTTGTACTGGGGAAAAAATCGCAGCAGATGGAGCGGATAATCCGGTCCCAGTTCCTTGAGTATCCACTGGCACATCCGTTTGATCATCTCGGGTTGATCCACGTAGGTGGGAACGATAAGTGTGGTCATCTCAAACCATATCCCATGATCATGAAGTATTTTAAAGGTATTGAGGACCGGCTCAAGGGTGCCGCCGTTCAAGCACTCATAAATCCGATTATCAAAGGATTTGAGATTTATGTTGGCCCCGTCCAGATAGCCGCACAAATCCACAAGCGGGTCTTCGTTGATGTATCCGTTTGAGACCAGGACATTTCTCAACCCGGCTTCCCTCGCTTTTCGGGCCGTATCATACATATATTCATAGAAGGTAATGGCTTCCGAATAGGTGTAGGCAATACCCGGGATCCCTCTTTTCTGCGCCTCCGCCACCACATTTTCAGGGAAAAGTTCCCTGTGTCGCACCTCTTCAGGCCTTTTCTGGGATATCTCCCAGTTCTGGCAGTTAAGGCACCTGAAATTACAGCCGGTCGCGGCGATGGAAAAGATCTGGGAACGGGGATGAAAATGCATGAGCGGCTTTTTTTCAATGGGGTCCACATGCACGGCACAGGGATTGCCGTAGGCCAGGGAATATAGGGTCCCCTCGATATTGACCCTGGAGCGGCAGATGCCCCTGTCCCCTGGCGCCAGGACACATCGGTTGGGGCACACCTCACACTGGACCGTTTTCCCGTCAGATGAATAATAATAGCCTTCCATAGACCACTTCCAGGGCTTCTCAGGGGCATCATTTTTAAAAACCTCTCCTCGTATGTTTTTATATTTATGGTTTTCCCCCGCCTTCCAGAACCCGTACCCCGAAACCGCACAGAACAGACCGGACACCCCCAGTGCCGTTGATTTCAGGAATTCCTTCCGAGTCATCATGTGGTGCATAGCATATCCTTCAGTGGTTTTCGGGTTAAAGATCAATGCATCCATTCAGGGGTCCACTGTTCGGCAATTGTGGTCCCCTATACGGCAATCCGTGACCGATATTTTATTAATATAAGCAGACTGCTGGAGACTTTCACGAAAATCAGGAAAAAAAGGGTATATTTCATACCCAACAAGGGAATCAGAACGGTTCCCGTGGCAAGGGTTCCCGTGGCAGCCCCCCACAGATCGGCCGCGAGACACCCGGCGGCAGGGCTGTTTTTCTCCCCGATGAGAGTCGCCGCCACCGGAAATTGAAACCCGCAGAAAAACGAGACCACAAAGCAGAACCCAAGAAAACTCCATGGATGAAATCCCAGCCTGACCCCAAAAATCCATACAAAAAACACCAGGAGCATGAAATGGAGCGCTGCTTCGGCCATCACCATTTTGGACCCTATGCCGAGTCCCCACCGCTGTCCTGCCAATGCCCCGGGCAAAAGGCCCAAAAGAAACGCCGTGACAATGGCCCCCACCTCTAAATAGATATAGCCAAAGACCACCTGAAAGGAAAAAATGACCAGCATTTCCATGCCCATGCTCACAAACCCGGTTGAAAAAAGGACATATTCTTCCCACCGGATGAACATTAGATAGAGTAGGGTCAGGATTAGGAGTGCGGAAATAAAATACCATGGCGTGGCGCCATATTTTGAAAACCATTCTGTAAAGACGATATTCATGAGCCTGGGTTCAAAATCGGTATTAATGGGTTCATCCCTGTCCAGGCACTTCGCCATCATTTCCATCCGCCCTGCAGTCACATTCCCTTGAAAAAACCCCTCGATATAGGCCGTGGGTATGGCTTTTTCTTTGACCAGGGCAGGGATGTCAGCGGACAGTGCGCTGTCACTCATGAGGAAATAGGCCCGCTCTCCGGGCAGGATCATAATGTGGTTGAAATGTTTCCGGGCGGTGTTGAACACCGTGGAGATTTTTTTCCCCTGGACCTCGCTGATATAATTGGGGGAATATCCCATATTGAGCGAAACAATGCCTCCTTGTTTTAAAATCCGTTTTGTTAAAGCAAAGAACTCGTCGGTGAAGAATCGATTGATCTGGAAGGTATGCGGTTCCGGGAGGTCCATAATGACGGCATCATACCCTTTATCCGTATGTTCCATGTACTGCCGCGCATCCGTGTTGATGATGCTGAGGAAAGGGGCCTGTTGAATAAGACCCATCTGCGCTGCCTCACGGGTCAGGCGGGGATCAATTTCGAGGTAATCCACACGGGAGGGATCATATTTGGCGACCTCCTTCAAGGTCAGCCCCAACCCGCCGGACACCAGGAGGATATCCTCCACCCGGGATAACTGGCAAAGGGGATAATGGACTTTCTCCTCACTGGATATGATATTGGCGTCTGAATACAGAGGAACCCCCGATTCCCACAGGGTGTACTGCGAACCCTCTTTGGATATGACGATTCTTCCATAGGGCGACTCCATATAATCCACAATCTCCCCGTATTGACCGGTCAGGGTCAGGCGCTCAACATGGGCGCTGGTGGATATGAAATAGAATCCCATACTCACCAAAAGCCCGGCTGCCAGGAGGGCATAGCCCCGCCACTGAAAAAGCATAAAGACCCCCACCAAGATCAGAAGGGATGAGGTGAGGGAAATGATGAGAAACGGCCTCAGCCAATACACCAGAATAAAGCTGAAAATCACGCCGCCGGTGATGTCGCCGATGCTGTCCGTGACATAGAGATCCCCGCTGTCAAAGGAATAACCTCGAACATTCAACAGGTGTTGAGAGTAGGGAAGGACAAACCCCGCCATCAGGCAGTAAGGAGTGATGGTAATAACGATGTAGGCAAGGATGGGGTAGAAGCCCGGGGACACCCCATGGGTAAAAACGAGTTCCCTAAACTCCCGGATCCCGATGATCTGCAGAAGAGGCCATACCGCAATCCCCAAAATCATGAATCCATAGCACTTGGGCGAAACCGGTTTCACCCCTTTTGCGGCCAGGGTGCCCAGTGCCGTGATCAAAAGCCAGCAGAAGACCACCAGGGAAATGGTGACTTCGTTTCCATGAAACTGGGTTAAAAACTCCCTGATGGTGAGAAGCTGGGTGACCACCGAGGATATCCCGGTACCGATGATCGCCCAGACAACCAGCCGCTTCAGATGCATGGATCAAGGCCCCTGCAGACAGGCCTGGTTACTCCTCAAAGGCCTGAACCTGATAGGTGGAAACTTCAAGATCCCCCTGCTTCCACGCATCTGCCTCCAGCCCCGCCTTGAGACAGAGATGGGTCAGGAATTCTGTTGTGTGGGGAAGCTGTTCCCACACCTGGGGCAGGAAGGTGGACTGATGGAAGTCTTTTTTGATGATCACCCCGTCTACGCCCGGCCTCAGCTTTTCAATAAGCTCGCTGCCGCGTGAATAGGAAAGGGGCTGGGGCTCGGTCAGAATGCTGATTTCAATGGACACCCGGGGCCATTCCGCCTTTGTAAGCGGCCTGAACCGGGGGTCCCTGAACGCGGCATTTATCGCATTCACCTTGATCCCCTCTATCAATGTTTCCTGAGGTTCTATGTGGCCGATGCAGCCTCGCAAATTCCCCTCAATGGTCAGGGTGACAAAGGTTCCCCGTCGTTCATAAAATACAGAGGGCCACTCGGTAACTTCCTCTTCAAACCCCTTTTCATCAAACAGAACTGCTTCTATGGTCTTCCTGGCCACACCAAGGAGAATATTTCCCTCCTCCTTGGTCAACATGGTCCTGTCTGCCATATTGCTCTCCTTTCCGTCATCGGTCACTGGGGCATTTATTATTAAAACCATAAGTAAAATAAAACCGTTGTCAACCAAAGGGAACAGTCTTTTGAAAATCAGGGACTAAGGCAGGGGGGACAGCGGCCTTACGCCTTCCTTTTTGATAATTGATCTAAATGGAGGGGTTCACCCCTGCCTCCCCGGGAAATCTGATGATTCTGGCAGAAGGTGCATTGAAGCGTGCACCCTGAAAAAAACACGGCGCCAGAACCTCTTCGTCCGCTTAACGGCGGTTCCTCTCCGAAATGAGGACCCACATAGGCCACTCTGAGTTGACCGGTCTCACCGCAAAACCCTGTTTTTCCGGTTTTCCCGGCCCCGACCCGGTCCACGCCACAATGCCGGGGGCATAGTCGGCACGCCCTGTAAACATCAAAAAGATTCATCGGACCCTATATGTGTAGAGGCTTTCATTGGATCTCTATGGTTTTGACATCGGTTTACCATTGCTCTATACTCAAATTAGGCAGGAAATTCAGAAAATTTTCCCCTTTAGACAGTCCAATCCCCGGAGACGCAATCATGCACCTTGAAAGTGTCAGATTCTTTCCTGAAAAATACCCCACCACCGCATATTATCCCTTCAACCAGGAAATCTTTCTTAAAACACCATGTATAGGGTTTTCCTCACCGGTCACCTTTTTTGTGGGAGAGAACGGTACCGGCAAATCCACACTTTTAAGAGCACTGTGTTACCGATGCCGGATTCATATATGGGAAGACCCTGAAGGGGACCGCTTTGACAAAAATCCCTTTGAACATATGCTCTACAGGTTCATCACAGTCCAGTGGACCCACGGCAGAGTCCCGGGGTCATTTTTTTCCTCAGAGACCTCACGCAATTTTGCCCACTACCTGGATGAATGGGCGGTAAACGATCCCGGACAACTCAAATATTTTGGGGGCAAATCGTTGGTGACCCAATCTCACGGCGAATCCCTTATGTCTTTGTTCAGGTCGCGTTATAAAATAAAAGGGCTTTATCTGATGGACGAACCCGAAACCGCCCTGTCACCCAGAAGCCAGTTGGAACTGCTGGAAATCCTGGACCAAATGGGGCGGGCCGGACACGCCCAGTTCATTATTGCCACCCATTCCCCACTCCTCATGGCCTGCCCGGGGGCACAGATCTATTGCTTCGATCAAGCCCCCATGGAAACAATTTCCTACGAGGAAACCCAGCACTATCAAATCTATCGGGACTTCCTGCTGAATCAGCAGCATCCCATGCAAAAACAGAATGCCTAAATCACCCGTATGCCCGAAGCTCTGGAAATTTAATCCTGCTCAAAGCAGAAGTGGGTTATAATTTTTTGAGAGGCCGATCACCAAAAGCCATAAAAATGATGCACAGGTCCCCGGCCCTTTCCGATCTCATATGCCGCGCCGGCCCTGAGGGCCGCGGTGAGGTATGCTTTGGCCGCCCTTACCGCCCCTTCCAGCATTTCTCCCTGAGCCAGAAAGGACGCAACGGCCGAGGAGAGTGTACAGCCGGTGCCATGGTCATTCAGGGTGCTGATCCGCTTTTCCTCAAAGAGAACAAAACGATTCTCAGGACCCAGAAACAGAAGGTCATTCGACCTGTCCCCTCCCATATGCCCCCCCTTGAGAAGAACACTGTTGTGCCCATAGGATGCCAGTTGCCTGGCCCCCTCCCGGATCTCCTGTGGGGTGTGGAGTTGAGAATTCAGGAGGACAGAGGCCTCCGGAAGATTGGGCGTGACCAAGGTCGCCAGGGGCATCAACAGTTCCTTAAAAGCGGTTACTGCCTGGGCCTCAAGAAGCCTGGCCCCGCCCTGGGAGGCCATCACCGGATCAAGGACCACATTGGCCACATGATATTTTTTCATGTTTTGGGCCACCACTTCCACCTGTTCAACGGAATACAACATCCCGATTTTTGTGGCCTGGGGCCTCATGTCTTTGAACACCGCATCCATCTGGGCCTTTATAAACTGAGAGGGAACCGGCTGAACCCCTGAGACTCCCCTCGTGTTTTGTGCGGTCAGTGCGGTAATCACACTCATACCATAACAGCCCAAGGCCGAAAAGGTCTTGAGGTCGGCCTGTATTCCGGCCCCCCCACTGCTGTCAGACCCGGCAATGGTAAGGATCTGTGTGTATTGCTTTGCCATGTCGCATCACCCCTTCTCGCCGCAGCGGGATTCAGGTTTGGCGTCCATATGGAATAATCGCTCAAAATCAAGTTCATAAAGGGTCTTCTCACCCACCACATCCACTATCTGATCAGTCAGCGATTCCGGGGGAAAATCCATCTTTGTAAAGAGTTTTTCCTCAATACGCTGACACAAGGCGAAATTGTCCCGAATGGCCTGGTTCAACCAGCTCCCTGCTCTGCCATACCGATCCAGAATATAGGCCAGACGTGAATCAAGGCTTACGATTTGGTCATGATTCACTACAGTCCTGAATGGATGGGAACATGTTGCTTTCTCGGGTGATCCACAATGAGGGTCTGCCTTACTTCGCCTCAGCAGCCAGGGCTTCGGTATCGCTTTGAGTGACCAAGATTGACTGAAAGCTACCAGTTCCGGCAAACAGCTTCAAGTGAAATGTTATATTGACAAAGCCCGGGGTTTTGTTTAAGTTCCATTTTAAGATGCGTTTCATGTTCAAATTTACCGCCGTCGAAGCGGAGATTAAAGGAGTATTGCTATCTCTGATTTTTCCCAAAATAGAACCCGGATAACCAACTTCCATATTCTGGGACAGGGTCGGAAAAACCTCAATGCCCAACTCAGGTTACATTCCAAATGGAAGAAAACCGTCCTGATCGTCCCTTTGCTGGCCACAGAATATACCCACCCGGATAATCTTCCCATATTTCAAAGCATCCTTCAGCAACTCAAAAATATTTCCTATATTTCCACCATTATCTTCGGGTTGGATGGCGCCAGTGAAAAGGAAGCATTCCTGCTGAGAGATCTGATCAGAAACGCCGGGATTGTTGAATATCTCATCCAGTGGAATGACGGGCCGGGTTTCAACGCCATATACAACCAGTTGAACGAGGCCGGATTCGACATCAACCAACGGGGCAAGGGAAGAAACATGTTTTTGAGCTTCGGTATCGCCATTGCCCTGGGCGCTGAATCCATCGGCCTGATTGATGCGGATATCCGCACTTTTAAACGAATTCAGCTGGACCGGCTTTTCTATCCTGTGGTGGTCCTGAACTATGATTTTTCCAAGGCCTATTATTCCCGGATCATGGACAATAAAATCTATGGCCGGGTCAAACGGCTGCTTCTGGATCCCCTTCTCCTGACCCTCAAGAGAAAATTCGCTGAAACCAGAGACCACAAGATGCTGAGCCTGATCGAATTTCTCCTGGCGTTTAATTATCAACTGTCAGGTGAAGTGGCCTTTCATGTGGATCTGTTAAAGGGGATGCGTTTTGCCACCAACTGGGGGGTGGAAATATTTACCCTCATAGAGGTCTATCGCAAGTCCTCGGCATCGGCTCAGGTCATGTTCTCCAGAGGGCCCTTCGACCACAAGCACCAGGAGGTCTCAGCCGATGACCGGAAAAAAGGCCTCCATCGAATGGCCATCGACATTGTGACCACCCTGATGAACGCCCTTATTGTGGAAGAAGGTCTGGAGATCTCCGATACCTTTTTCAGGGATCTTACGGTGACCTATCAGGCCGTTGCTGAAGAGCAGGTAAAAAAATATTCAGACGATGCGGGGTTCAGCAATCTGGATTATGATCGGGATTATGAAGAATACCTGATCCGGGATGTCTTTAAAGATTCCATCCTGAATGCAGGTGAAATGCTGACCTCACCCTACAAGATGACAGAAAAATTTTTGAGGTTTGTCCATTCAAACCCGGAATTTGAACCGTTCCTCAACCACGGCCTTGCTCAAGCCATACTGGATGTGGAACATAAAACAGAACAAAGCTTATTCGAAACCCCCCAAACGGTCTCTTGGGAACGGGTGTCCAACAAGCTCCCACAAATCTTTTACGATCTCATTGAAACAGTTGAACGTGAAAAAAGGCGATATTCCTGACGAGACAACAGGCCGGCCTGTTTTTAAAGGCCATGTCACCGGGGCGTCGGGGAGTCCACGCCTCATGGTATTTACCGATCTGGACGGTACGCTCCTGGATTCTGACACCTATGAATGGAAGGCGGCCGCGCCGGCATTGGCCCTGTGCAGGGCAACCCGCATACCCGTGATCCTCATTTCCAGCAAGACCCGAGCCGAAATGGAGCCCCTGCGCAAAAGACTTGGCCTTTCAGGGCCCTTTGTCTCTGAAAATGGCGGGGGGGTATTTCTCCCCAAGGAAACCTTTACACTACCGCCTGAAGGCGCCGCTGACGCGAAAGC
>JAWLET010000099.1:0-8742 GCA_041685955.1 Desulfobacteraceae bacterium
ATGACTATCGGGAGGCCGTGTCAGGGGTTTCTCTGGATGAGGAAATGGTCAACATGCTCCAGTTCGAGGCCGCATATCAGGCCGCGGCCAGGACGATCAGTTCGGTCGACAAAATGCTCGAAACATTGATGACCATCGTATAACCGTTCTATTTACGGGAGGTAAGGCGTGAGAGTCACCAACAAACAAATGTTGAATCTGGTTACCCGGAATGTGTCCGTGAGTTCCAATAAGCTTCTCAAGGCCCAGGAGAGGCTTTCCACCCTGAAGGTCGTGAACCGGCCCTCGGATGACCCTATCAGTATGAGGGGGATTTTGGACTATCGTAAACGGATCGCCTCCATTGACCAGTATGTGCGAAACATTGCCTCTGCAAAAACCCGGGTCGAGGTGACCGAGAGCAATCTGGAAAAACTTCACGAGCTGTTGAATACCGCAAAGGATATTGCCAAGGGATCTCTGGGAGAGGACGAATTCGGCAGACACATGGCTGCCGAACAGGTAGGAAACCTCTATGACCAGATCAGGGATATCGGCAACGCCCGCCTGGGCGGATCATACATATTTGCAGGGCATGCCACCGATACGCTCCCTTTTACCAAGGATGAGGTGACCGGGGAGGTTACCTATAATGGAGACGACGGAGAGCAGCACACCATTTTGGGCGAAGGGATGACATTAAGGATCAACGCCCATGGGGACGAGGTTTTTACCGGCGACGGGGTCGCCGACGGCGAAAACATCTTTGACGCATTGAAGGATCTCAAGGATGAACTCGAGTCACCGGTCAGCGATACCGGCGCCATTCAGGATCTTATCGGCAGGTTCAACAAGGGGATTACCCAGGTGGAAAGGGTCCTGTCGCAACAGTCTGCGGCCTACAAACGGCTGGACCAGACCGAAGATTACTGGAACTATCTCAAGTTCAAGTTCGAGAATGTGCTCTCCAATACGGAAGGCGCCGATGAGGCCCAGGTCACGGTGGAACTAAAGGCCCAGGAAACCGCCTATGAAATGGCCCTGGCTTCGGCGACAAATGTGCTTCAAAGGAACCTTTTGGACTTTCTGAGGTAACTGAATATGATAAAAAAAATAACCGGTGGATTTTTACTCACGGCCCTGGTATGTGCCGGGTATGGTGGGGCCCTTGCCCTGGACCCGGAGGATACGGCTCGGCTGACAAAGGCCGGTTTGAGCGGGAAGGTGATTCAGACCATCATTGATGAGAAGGTGATTGAAACCTGCGCGTTTACGGTGGATCAAATTATTGATCTCAAAACATCGGGCATGAGTGATCAGGCCATCGACGACATCATCAAAAAGGGCTCTTTTATGAAAGGTCCTCAAAAGGTCGTTTACGGGGACTCCACCAAGACGCTCAAAACCATAAGCCCGGAGGATATGATCAAACTCAAGAAGGCCGGCATCAGTGATGATGTGCTCAAGGAAGTCGCAAGAGGGAGCATAGACCGAGACGATATAGCGCATCGAAAAGCCTGGAATATGCTGGAGTCCATGGGATTGTTAGTGGATTCTCGTCGGCCTTTTGAATAAATGGTCGAGTCGTTGAGTAGTCGAGTGGTTGAGGAGTTAAGTGGAGGAAAAGCTCTTTTTGACAAAAGATACAGGAATAACCACTCGACCCATTGACAACTCCATAAATCGACCACTTGACTACTCGACTACTTAACGAGACCCATGATCGACTGCCGGAAGTGCTGCCATTATTTTGTGACCTGGGATAAAGCCTTTCCCCATGGATGTCGGGGAATCGGATTCAAAAGCCGGAGCCTGCCTAATGTGGCGGTCCGTATGAATTCCGGAAAAGAGTGCCTCCTGTTCAGGCGGAAAGAAAACAAAAGGTGGGATGGTCAGCGTGCGATGAATGGTAAGGCCCTGACCCTCGCCTGACCGAAATCCTCTGCTCAGATCAAATCAAACCAAATTCAAATACAAAAGTTCAGACTGATAAAACCAAATCTACAGTTTTTTTCATTTAGAAAATTCATTTTTGATGATTGTTGCGTATTTCGTGGTTCGGATTTCGAGATTATTGACCGAAAAATGGAATTTTCGCTCAACCACTAATCCTTCCGGCCTTCACTGGAAAAACTGGTGTCTCCCAGCACCGCCACCGTGGCAATATCCGCCACAATGGAGCCTATGGTTTCAATGGTTTTTCTGAAAGGCGTATTTCTTACATATTCCCATCTTGCATCGCCATTGTACCGCTCAGGAAGCTGGAGGTTGTAAAAAACGGGCGCCTTTGCGTCATTAAGGTCGTCAAAATTGGGCGAGTGGACCCGGAGCCACGCCTCTCCGGTGGGGAGTATATCGGTGAGATAATCAATGACCACCTGGCCGTTATCAAAGATGGTGGTGGTCAATTTCCGCCCTTCTTCGAAATTGCCTATGGCGGCGTCCGGTACCACCTCCAGAAGGTTCCAGCCCGAAAGGACCGCGCTTTCACCACTGCGAAGGACACTTCCTCCCACCCCTTGAACCAGATCACCGAAAAGGGCCTCTTTCATTTTGGAGTAGAAAAAGCCCATACGCTGTACAAATCCCTGGGGTTCCGCCTCTCCGTCCGGGCGCCAGGCCCCGAAGCTGAGGGCGCTTCCCAGGTCTTCGAAAAAATCTCCCACTGAGCCTAAAAGGCCTCTCCGGTTTGCTTCCCGGATCTGACCCTTTTCATCCCGGTATCGGAATTTGGCCCCGAACAGCAGGTTGTTGACGGAATTTTTCAGGTTGTCAAAGGAATCGGAGATATCCTTTTTGATCCGGCCCCAGAACCCTTCCTGTTCTTCAGGATGAGGATCAACAGATTTTTCCTTGAGGTTGTAATGATCGCCGCCGGGATTACTGAGGAGTTGATCGTCTTTGTATTTTTCCCATCCGGTCAGTTTATCCTTGTTGACCCCCTGGGGCGGGTATGCATTGGAGAATGGGGTCTTGTACACGGAAGTTGGGATTGACTCCAAGGCCATATCAGGGGGCAGCAGGGTGAATTCGGGGTATCGCACAGGGGCCCCGTCTGTGGAGGGGCTACTGTCGTTTAGGCAGCGTTGAAAGCTTTGTTTCTGATTTGATGCCTGCCGGGTGAGATCAGAGGTGTGCGTGGTTTTTAAAGCAAACGGCGAGATATAATCAACATCCATGAATGTATCGGACATTTCTTGCATCGGTCATCTGGGGTGCCCTTGAAGCGGGCATCGTTTTTGTGCGCGGGTTATTTTGTGACTATTGCCCTGTGCCCTGAAAGAGGGCCTTTTGGGTTTTCATGTCCCAGCTCATGATATATCTCAGATCATGTGCCTTTTTAAAATCCCGCAAGGCCTCTTTTGAGTGCTTCTTCCATACTCCGTCGATGCCGTCCTTGTAAAAGCCGAGTTCGGCCAGCCGTCTCTGAATGATTTTTGCGGCCAGCGAGTTTGCAGGATTCAATACGATTTTTCCGGTCTCAAACGGTCCGGGGTCCACATCCACTGGAGGTTCTATGGAGGTTACTTCCTCTTCCGCGTGCGTGTCCTCCGGCTGTTCGGGCGCCGGCTCAGCTTCCGAGAGATCTGCCCCGGCAATCTTTTTGAGCGTATCATTAAGCCGTATGGTGAAGTCATAGGAAGTGAGGATGGAGTTGTCACTGGTCCTCACCATCCTGACGGAAATAAAAGCCAGGTTATTTGAGACCACATAGGTTCCCGCAATGATGGCCTGGGCATCATAGGAAGCGCTGATGGCTTCCATGTCTCTCGAGAGGGCAATCTCGCCGTTCCCCTTTTGCACCAGGAGGCCGTTTTTGCGCAGTTTCAGATCAATCACCTTGTATCCGTGTTGAGAGAAACGGGACGCAATCTGTTCTCCCAAAAGCCGGCCAAAAGAGGAGGAGATGTCGAGGCGGTCCAGGTTTACAAAGGTGGTTGACAGGATCGGCAATACCCGGCTGATGTCGTGTACCAGATTGTCCTCCAGTTGATCGGCCGCGGCATAGGTTGCCTTCCTGAGATTGGCATCATAATAATTGGGCTGGTAGGCATGGATGCTTTGCGCCCCTCCAAAGACCATTGACAGGAGGATGACCCATGTGAAAGACAGGCACGTGTGATATGTTGATCGGAAAAACATGGCGCCCTCCTATTGATCTGTGATGGTATAGTTGACCAGGGACGGATGGGCGACCTTGGCTTTTTGGGCGTATTGCCACCATTCCGGGTCGTCAATATAATAGATGGATGAGTTTCGCAAGATATAGCGGTCTTCCTGTGTAAGCGAGGTGGTGATGACGATTTCGTTCCGGGGAAGGGTGAACACATAATCTCCATCCTTTTTTCCGCTTCGTGTTCTTTTGCTCGCCTGGTAATCGGAAAGTGCGTCCGAATTTTTATCGGAGATCTCCGGCTTTACAACCAGGCCCGGTCCCAGGGAATGATAGACTGAGCTGTCGACCCCGATGATCCGCTCGGGATGGTTCACCAGTTCAATATCAAAACTGAGTATCAGATTACCTTCTGGACGGCTGGAAACGGCTAACCCTTCTTCAAAGAGTTTGGTGATCAGCAACGTTTGAAATACTTTTTCAAAAGGGGTTATGCCCGCAGGAGAGACGTAAATGCCTGTAAATTGCTGAGGAGACCCGGCAGTTAGTTCACGTTTAACCAGGCCGGCAATATGCCGGGCGATAAGCCCCCAGTGATGCACCGCCTGAATCTTTTCCTGGGTGTCCATGGGAAGCAGCTTGGGCACAGGCGCTTCAGAGACAACCGATCGGGGGGATGGCTCGGAACCAAAGTGGCCGCATCCCGCAAAAAGGAACATGGATAACATGGCAATGTATATCCGTTTGACAGTAGCATTCATATGCGCGTCCTCCATTTGTGATTCATCTTTGGTGTACCTATTTCAAAATAGACTTTGTCACTGTATCATTGGGCACTTCATAATCATACCCGGCCAGTACGGAACTGTCTTTGGTCCGCACGATGCGGGCGGATACGAAAATAAAATACTCAGAGACCGCATAGGTGCCGACGAGTACGGCCCGTATCTCCCGTGAATCGCTCAGGTCTTTGAGTTCCCTGGAGAGCATGAATTCACCTTTACCTTCTTTAATAAATACGGATTCCTGTCGAAGTTTGATTTCAATGATGTTGAATCCATGCTGGGTCAAGCGGGTGGAGAGCTGGGTGGAAATAATTCTCCCGAATGTTGACGATTCGCTCAGATTATCAATATTCACAAAACTTGCTGCCAGGATGGGTGTCTGCATGGAGAAATGCTTGTTTAGCAGTACCCCTGCAAGCCTGTCCGCAGCTGTGTAACTCGATTCGAGCACAGCGGAATAAGGCGTGTTTTCATAAGTGTTAATGGATTCAGCCTGAGCGGTTTGTTCAGTCGCCCTGTGTTGGCTCACTGCAGGCGAACAGGCGGTCAAAGCGAGCGCCGGCAGCAGTGCAGATGCAAGTGATCGCAATCTCGCAGCAATTGTAGCAGTTCGACGAATGTTTCGGCCTGAAACAGAAAGGGCCGTTTGGGGCCGAATCGGACGGTGTATGTGTATCATCGGTTTAAATCGCATAGCATTTCCGGGCCTGAGTTTGGATGATCCCTGTAAAGTTCAACAAAATATCACTGTAGCGGCGGAACCGTCAGCATCATCCTGGCGAATTTATCCGCATTTTGTTTCATAAGTGTGCCGGGCGAGGGCGCGGGTTTTCCATCAGTCTGCATGAAGACATAATCAGTTGAGCGTGCCGGGGGTGTTTTTTCGGATGCCTCAGCGTGCCAAAGAAGCCCCGGTTTTCCGCCTCTGACCCGGATAACGCGGATCTCTTCCGTGACGCGGGAAGTCCCCACATCGCTTCCTTCAAAATAGTGGATCAAGTGACCCGTAATGATCAGATCATATCGTTTAATGCGGGCCATATCGATAAGATTGCGCAAGGTCATATCCGGTATACCCGGTTCAAGTACCACCTGCTTGAACGCGCCGGACGTTTCCAGGGCATTGCATAATTGTCGACCGGCTTTAAGTCCCTTGCCCGCAGCATAATCCGGGCTTGAAAATGCGAATACCGCAACACGCGCGCCGCTGCAGGGGTTTGCTGCAGGGGATATAAAAATGTCATCCGGAAGCGGGCCCTGTGTGTACGGGAGGCCCTGCCGGTGGGCACAGCCTGACGCAAAAAAGACAGCAATGATGAAACATAAGGCCGCTGCGGTATTGGATCTCATGATCAAAAGGCTTCCTTTGTCAGTGGATTGCAGTGATGACAAAAATGGTTTCGGCTTTGTGCATATAAACGGCTTTTTTCCGGTGTCCAATGTGCTCGCCATTGAATTTGAATACAATTTCCGTGCCAAATGGCCTAACGGCAGGGGCCGTGGTTTCGATACTCGTTCCCGTGAACTCAAATAGAACAAAAGCGGCACGAAAACAGAGGGTTAGGCAACCCAGGACCGGGAAATGCGTCGCCAAACCGGCCGTATGGGCGAGGACCTGTCCTAATCAGTCAGGTTTTACCGTCAGGGAAAAAGTTGCCCGGCAAGGCTTGTGGATACGTTGTCTTCTCAATGAACCTCGCAGGATTAGGCTGTGTCATAAAATTGACTCCTGTCGTGGGACCTACGTTTCATTCCGGGGAGATGACCCCCGAAACAGGGGACCATTTCATGTAAAATGTTTCAGAATGGGGGTATAGTACCAGATGATGGGGTATGATTTTTGCGGAAAATGAGCGGAGCCAAGCTTGTGTGGCCGGCGATTGACCTATGCCATAGGGGGTAAAGTGAAAATAATCCGGCGTAACCGTCCATCCTGGCTTAATTTCAATGGGGAGCAAAGACTGGCCCTTGCCCACAAGGCAGTCAATTTCATTCCCTGTTTTGTCTCTCCAGAAATAACAGTTGGCCGGTCGCCCCTGATTGAAAATGCTCAGCGAGCGCATTCCCTGTAGCTTGTCGGAGCGAAGCGTAGATCCCGACCTGTCGGGGCTACAGGGTTCTTCAATTTTCGTTTTACAATCTCATTGATGATGAAGGCTTCAAACAGGGCGCCTTTTGCGCTTCACAAAGACCCCTTTGATCGCCTGCTCTTGGCACAGGCCCGCGCAGAGGGGATGCTTCTCCTCACGGTCGAGGCATCGGTTTCCCAATACAAGGAATCCGTCCTGACTGTTTAATATCATGCGGCATTCGTTAACGGACCATCCCATACCCATCCAGTCTGGCATACACGGAGGAGGGATACCTCCCGGCCATTTTTGTCAGCAGATCGCGATCAATCTCATCCGTTTCCAATTCATCGCGGGCCGGGATGGTCTTGCGATAATAGAGGGTGTCTAAGATGGCCTTTTCAGGCGCCGCCATGTAGAAATTATCATGGTGAGCAAATCCAAAAAACAAAGCGGGTGAGATCCTCGAAAACTCAATCGTGATTCCCTGGTAGCGGACAGTACGGCTTTTGCCGACAGCAGAATTCAGGGTTATTGCCGTACATACCATGGGGGACTGAAGGGTGATTCCATGGTAATTCAGTGCCCATTCACAGGAGACATAGGCGGGGGGTCTCAAGAAACATGCGACTTCCTCTACCCGGGGAAATCCATGGAGAAACGAGTTGATATAGTTACCTCGATTCAAACGGTGAATCAGTCCTCTTTGAACAGCCCGCGACAAAAACATCCCCGCATGGGGCGTCACTTTTTCTGCATCCTGCTTGCGGAAGAGCAGGGGAAGTGTCTTCAGGCGCTCAATGGTCGATGTTTTTTCTTTCATAGGTTTCAAAGTATTCCAGCATCCCCTGTTCCATGAGGGTTGATGTAACCGCTTTCAATGTCTCAAAAAATTCTTTAAAATTCTCCTTTTCATAAATCGAGATGATATCTCCTGGCAAAAACCGTGGCAAATCCGCCTCAAGCGCTTCAATCACCCTGGCTCTGGCTTCCATTTTTTGGAAATAATCCGCTTCCCTGGCCAACACAAAAGGCGCCTCATACATGTGGAGCTTATTTTTGACTTTCATCCATTGTGGTGCGATTTTAAGCTGTTTATTCAGCCACCAGATATCGTATATATCCCTGCCTTTGAGGTATCTTCTTTCATAAATGGCCCGAATTTTATCGGAAAGGATTTCTTCCAGAGTCTCCACTAAGAGGATACTGCTGGAATATGGAAGGATGAGTTCTCCTTTTGCGATTAAACCGCCAACCAACGGCAGATCTCTAAGGATGAATTTGTGGAATTCTGGATTCTGGCCGGGCTTGAGCATTTCAAAATCCATCTTTACGGCAATCCTTTCACGTTGTGTTTGCGGCCGATATATGAAGAACCCTTTGGCTGCCTGGGTCCTGGTGCGTTTGTCCTTATACTCCCACTGTCCCGGACCAAATTGGGCAATACACCCCCTTTGGGTCTGGTGAAAGGTCCGTGTCAAGACCCTTTCGATGGCCTCGGGGGGTAGGTCGGTCACAAAATCGAGGTCTTCCGAAAACCGCAACCCGCTGTATCCGAATCGTAAGGCGGTTCCGCCCTGAAATATGATCCGCTCTGATCCGGATTGGGCGTATAGATTGTCGAGCAGGAGGATCTGCAATAATTCCGACTTTCTGGTCCTTTTTTCGTTAAACATGAGCATCCTCTGTGCGATAACAGTGATAATAGTATACCATTTTGTTTACTATTGTCAACAATTGGTACTATCAATCCATATACTGACACTTGAAAATGCTCAGCGAGCGCATTCCCCGC
>JAWLET010000100.1:0-8712 GCA_041685955.1 Desulfobacteraceae bacterium
AAATTGATAACTTTTTCAGATTCCATGATTCAAAAGAACCCTAATTGGCCAGTTTGACATTGGACTTCAGAGCGCCTCCCTGCTTTTGCATCATATTTTCGATCACATTCTGGTAGGCCTCAAGCCGGGTCATGGCGCCGGCCACTGCGCTGTGTTCGTCCAACTCCAGGATGAGATAGGGTTTATCTCCCATGATATACCGGTAAAAGTGCTCCAGAAAAGAATCGGCCCCGCATCCGAAATTGGTCAGGTGAAGGCCGAAATAGGTGGGGTGATGTTCCACAAATTTGGCGGTCTTCAAAATCTGGGCCCCCAATCCCCAGTACATGGATGGAAAGTCGGAAAGATCCACTGAAGAGACGTCGATAAAATCCATGGGAAGCGCGCACACCCCTATTTTACCTAAGTTCTGGCCCAGCCTCAGGTTGAGCCGATCATCATAGAGGTTATAGGGCCTGCCCGTGACCACCACGAGGGGCTCCTCCGGATCCTGTTGTTGAAGGACCTCCCTTCCTTTCTGGTACAAGGCCTGTTTAAACTGGTTTTCCCTTTCAAGGGCATATTCCAGGGCGGTTCGAATCTGCCGTTTATTCACTCCGAGCTGGGGACCGATCTGGTCGGTCAGCTCCAGGGTGAGGGTCCCCACATCGGACTTTAAATGCACTACCGGACTCAGGACCGACGGTCCCTCGATTCCCAGGGCCCTTCGAACCATATAGCTGTTGCTCTGGACCATGGGGCACAAAAACCCCTTTTCTTGGGCCATGGGGGTAACCATATTGATCATGCTGGGGAGGAACAGATAGGCGGTATTGCCTATCAAAGCCTTCACGTGACCATGGGATACCTTCACCGGATAACACGTTTCCGCGGCCATGGCCTCGATACCGGATTGGGATATGGCCACATTGGTGGGCGGCGTCATTACCAATCGATATCCGAGACTGTCGAAAAAGTGGGCCCACAACACCCCGTATTGATGACCATACAAGGCCCGCTGCATGCCGATGGTGGGTCTGTTATCCACTTCCATCAAAGGCGTATCTTTCAATTGGGTATACACCCCCGCCATGTGGATCTCCCATATTTCCTGTCGTACGGCAAAGAGATTGTCTTTGCGGACCTTCCCCCCTCGGGTCACGTCGTACCGGCCGCATTCGCCCCCCCACACACTTTTACGCCCGTCAAAATTGTATATCTTGAGCTTGCACTGGTTATGGCAGTTGGGATCAGCGTGGCAGATCTTCTCCTTGTACACCATGCGATCGTTTATGGCATTTTCCAGGCCCCGAAACGTGCTGATTTCCTTGTTTTCGATCTGCATTTTCTGTTGGATACTGATGGCGGCCCCGTAGGCCCCCAACACCTCCCGGTGCCTGGGGACCACCACGCCCCGTCCGAGGACATTCTCGAATGCAGCCACAACCCCTTTGTTCAACGAGGGGCCGCCCAGGAACATGACCCGTTCCCCGATCTTTCTTTTCTCCACCACCCGGTTGAGATAATTATACACAATGGCATAACACAGCCCTGCGATCAGGTCGTTTCTGTCCACCCCTTTTTGCAGATACGACACCAGGTCCGACTCCATGAACACTGTGCACCGTTCCGCCAGCTTGACCGGTGTCTGAGACCCCAGGGCAATGGTTTCAAATTCTCCCACGATATTGATACCGTATTTGTTGGCCAGTTCATGGAGAAAACTTCCGGTTCCGGCGGCACAGACCTTGTTCATGTCAAAATCCAGGGGATAGGTATTGGCGAGATAGATATACTTGGAGTCCTGCCCGCCGATCTCAAAAATGGTATCCACCTCCGGGTCCACTGCCACCGCCCCCCTGGCATGGGCCGTAATCTCGTCCAAAATCAGATCCGCATTCAGAAAATCACCCACCACATTACGGCCCGATCCCGTGGTCGCGGCCCCTGCGATCCTGACATCCTCCCCGGAGTGCTCTCTGAGATGCTGCAACAGCCCCTGGGTGACTTCTATGGGCTTTCCCTGGGTGGGTACATAATTCTTTTGAATAATCTCCTGCTGTTCGTTGATCAAGGCGTACTTGGTGGTGGTGGAACCGATATCAATGCCGAGATACACCTTTAAACCGGACCCACTTCCCTTTTTTGCCACACTTTTTAGGATATCGTTTTGTTCCGGAAATACCGTCTCTTTCAGGTGCAATGGCGCTCCCACCGGGACCTCCATCTCCTCCACCTTCCTCACATCCTCAAGTCGGTCCAGTTTGAGCCCGTTGTGCGCCCGTTTGTGATCGATTTCCTGCTGGCGAGCCGCTTCCAGGGCCTGGAGGGCTACACCGAGCGCCCCCACAGAGGTATTATGCTCGGGGACAATCAAATGGGGAAAATAATCCTGAAAGGCCTTCACCTGAAGCGGATTCAGGGACAGCCCCCCAATGAACAGTAGGGGTTCGGACAGGCTTCGGTTGGAAACAATGGTACTCATATAGTTCCGGGCGTTTCCCACATGGAGACCGTAAATGATATCTTCGAGCGTCTCTCCCCGGTTTTGCAGGTGAATCATGTCTGATTTGGTAAATACAGTGCACCGGCAGGCCACATGGGCCGGCTTGTCACTTTTACGGCCCAGTCGGATAAAGTCTTTCAAAATATCATCAAACGCGTCTTCAGACCGATCCGGCACGTCCTTTTCATATATGGCCGTGGCCAGGCGCTGGGCCTGCTGGTCAATAAAGGAACCGGTCCCGGAGGCACAGGGACCGTTGGTATTGAAGTATTCCAGTTCCCACGCATCTTCCGCTTCGGGGTCTTCGCCTGAGGCGTGCTTGATCTGAAACAGGCCCGTATCCTGCCCGCCCATGGCAATGATGGTCCGGACCTCCGGGCGTAGATAAATGGCCCCCAGTACCTGACTGATGGTCTCAAATTCGTAAAAGGCCTTTAGGCGCTCACTCACCCGTTTACCGTGGTTTCCGGTAAAGGCCACCAGCCCAATGTGGTCCGCTCCCAGCCTTTGATAAAGGTCCCTGAGGAGGGCGGCCACCTTTTCTTCCACCCTGCCGAGATGTCGGGTGTAAGGGGCTTCGTAAACAATCTCCTTTCGGGAGTTGATGACGATGCAGTTGAGACTGACGGCACCGGCGTCAATGCCGACATAAAACCGGTTGTCTTTTTCCATGGGGGACCTGTCTGTTTTAGTGTGTGCCTTCATTGCTCAAGTAAAAGATCTCCCCTGAATGTTCTTGTTGACGAACAAACCCTTTGATGAGCAAACCCTTCACCAGATCTTCTATATCCTTCACGGACAAACCCAGAGAATCTGCGGCATCCTGTTGTCGTAAGGGGCGCCTTCTCACCATGTCCAGGAAATTCTGGGCCAGCGCATCGGTCCGTTTTTCAACATCCCTGAGCGGTATGTCCGCCACGATTTGCGCATCGGCTCCAATATATAGCTTTATCGCTTCCAGTCGCTTTCTGTCAAGGGATTTGGCTTGAGGATCTGCCGGGGGACGAACCACGGTGTTGAGCTGGATGCGTTCGGG
Organism: Desulfobacteraceae bacterium; assembly: GCA_041685955.1. Lineage (GTDB taxonomy): Bacteria > Desulfobacterota > DSM-4660 > Desulfatiglandales > Desulfatiglandaceae > JAIPDZ01. The sequence goes on from JAWLET010000100.1 coordinate 3,522, forward strand.
TTGGATCTTCAAAATTACGTCTCTCAGATCTTCCACCTCTTTTTCCGTATCATTGATCCCGGCCAGAAACACCGTCTCTAAAAAGATCTGGCCCGCATATTCCCGCCTTAGCGCCACGAGGCCCTCCATCACCTCCTGGTGGTGAATGGCTTCATGGGGTCGGTGTATGCGGTTGAAGGCAGCCTCATGGGCACTGGTCAGGGTGGGCATAATCAGATCCGCTTTCAGCACGGCCTGCCTGACCGGTTCTTGACTGAAAAGCGATCCATTGGTCAACACCACCACCCGGGTGTCTGAAAACTCCTGAATGGCCTCGATAATCCGGTCAATCTCGGAATGAAGCGTGGGTTCTCCGGAGCCGGCCAGGGTAATGGCATCCGGTGTGCACACCTTCAATTTCCGCCTGACTTCTTCAATGACCTGATCCGCAGGCACGAACGGCCGCCGGGTTACGGTTTTGTCCGTGGTCCGTCCCACCTGGCAGTACAAACAATCAAACGTACACGTCTTGGGCGGTATCAAGTCCACGCCCAGGGAAAGCCCCAGCCGTCTGGACGGCACCGGGCCGAATACATACGCCATGGTTCAACTCCATATAATCAGGTGTCAGGTTTCGGGTGTCAGGTTTCGGGTGTCGGGTGTCAGTTCAGGTGTCAGAAAATACGAATAGATAAATAGATACTGAACACTGAACACCGAAACCTGACACCTGGTCAGTGGGCCTCATCCCAGCTCTTGCCCTCACTGATATCCACTTTCAAGGGGACCTTCAGGGGATAAACCGATTCCATTTCTCTGACCACCATTTCCTTCATACCTGCCAGTTCTTCTTCGGGGGTCTCGAACACCAGTTCATCGTGAACCTGAAGGAGCATTTTAGATTTGAACCCCTCATTTTGGAGCCGTTCGTGGATACGGATCATGGCCTGTTTGATCAGATCCGCCGCGGTGCCCTGAATGGGCGTATTGATGGCCATCCGTTCGGCCTCTGAACGAATCCGGGCATTGGTGTGTTCAATATCGGCCAGATACCGTCTTCGATTAAACAGGGTAGTGACATAGCCGTTTTTTCGGGCCATTTCAGCCATTGCTTCCCGGTACCTGGCCACCCCCTGATACCGATCATAGTAGGCGGCGATATAGGCCTTGGCCGTCTCGTGGTCAATGCCCAACTGCTCGCTCAGCTTTCGAGGCCCCATGCCGTAGATGATCCCGAAATTGATGGCCTTGGCCACCCGCCGCATCTCCGGGGTTACGGCCTCCCCCGGTTGCCCCAGGACCTCCAGCGCGGTCCGCCGGTGAATATCTTCATTGTGCTCGAACGCCTCTATAAAGGCCTCATCCCCGGAATAGTGGGCAAACACCCTCAATTCAATCTGGCTGTAATCCGCGGCCACCAGCAGATGGCCCTGATCAGCCACAAACCCTTTTCGAATGGCCCGCCCCTCCTCGCTCCTTACGGGGATATTCTGCAGATTGGGACGACTGCTGCTTAACCGCCCGGTGGCGGCGACGGTCTGATTGTAGGACGTGTGAAGTCTTCCGGTGCGCGGATCCACTATTTTGATCAACGCATCGAGATAGGTGGACTTGAGTTTGGACACGGTCCTGTACCTGAGTAAAAGGCTGGGGATCCTATAGGCCGCGGCTGAAAGCCTTTCCAGCACCTGTACGTCGGTGGAATACCGCCGGGTCTTGGCCGTTTTGCGCTGTCCCGGAAGCCCCAGTTTTTCAAACAGCACATACCCTAACTGCTGAGGAGAGTTCACATTGAACTCCATGCCCGCCTCGGCAAAAATCTCCTGTTCAATGGCCTTCAATTCACGGCCGAATCGGGCCGACATCTCGGAAAAGACCTCTGTATCGATTTTGATCCCGGTCATCTCCATATCCATGAGCACAGGGACCAGTTTCATCTCCAGGTCGTAGAAAAGCGACTCGCTCTCCTGGGCCTTGAGCCGTTCATCCAAGCACTGCTTCAGCCGCCAGGTCATGTCCGCGTCTTCGCAGGAATATTCGCAGGCCTTTTCCACCGCCACAGCTTCAAACCCTTGCTCATTTTTTCCGGTTCCCACCACATCCTGGTAACTGATCATCTTGTGATTCAGATATTGCTGGGCCAGATAATCGAGGTTATGCTGCCTGAGTCCCGGATTAATCACATACGAAGCGATCATGGTGTCAAAGGCGATTCCCCTCAACCCAACCCCGTGCCGGCTGAGCACCTCTGCATCATATTTGATGTTCTGGCCCACCTTGGCAATCTTCTCATCTTCCAGCAAAGGCTTCAGATGGGTCATCACTTCAGACCACACAAGCTGATCCGGTACGCCGAGATACTGATGCCTCAGGGGGATATACACCGCCTCTGCGGGTTCACAACAAAAAGAGATGCCCACCAACCGGGCTTCCATGGGGTTCGGACTGGTGGTTTCAGTGTCCAGGGAAACCGTTCCTTGGGCCCTTATCCGCTCTGCGAGCCGGACCAGCGCTTCCGGGGTCAGGCAGAGGGTGTAGCGTACCTCCTCTTCCTTTCTCGTGGTGAACTGGTCCCACAATTCCCTGAACTCCATCTCCCTGAAGATACGGGTAAGCGTCTCACCAGCTGGCTTCCCCACCCGGAGGCTCTCCAACCCGTCAGAAACGGGCACAAACCGCTCAATGGTCACCAATTTTTTGCTGAGAAAGGCCAGTTCCCTGGCGTTTTCCAGGTTCTGTTTCAGTTTCTTTTGGGTAATCTCATCCAGGTGTTCGAAAACCCCTTCAAAGGATCCAAATTGCTGAATCAGCCCCACAGCAGTCTTTTCTCCCACCCCGGGCACCCCGGGAATATTATCAGAGGGATCCCCGGACAACCCCATGACATCGATAAACCGTTGGGGCTCAAATCCATAGGTCTTTTTTATGCCCTCATAATCGGTCACCTGCTCCTTCATGGGGTCCCACATGGTCGCCTGGGGGGAGACCAGTTGTCTGAAGTCCTTGTCTCCGGTGACCATGGTCACCCGAAAGCCTTTTTCTTCCCCGATCCTGGCCAGGGTTCCAATAATGTCATCGGCCTCATATCCGGGCAGCTCCAACATGGGGATGCCCAATTCCCGTACCACCTCTTTGATTACCGGGACCTGCATGGCCATATCTTCGGGCATGGGAGGACGGTTCGCTTTGTACTGATCATAAATTTCATGCCTGAAGGTCGGTCCCCTGGCATCAAACACCACACTCAGGTAGGCGGGGCCGTGATCGGCAAGGAGTTTGAGAAGCATCTTGGTAAAACCGAAAACCGCGTTGGTGGGAAACCCGCGTGAATTAGCCAAATTGCGTATGGCGTGATAGGCCCGGTATATATAGGCACTGCCGTCAACGAGATAGAGGGTGTCTTTTTCCTGAGGCATCTTAGGGACCGGTGATGGTTGATGGTCGATTGACTGGAAATGTTCACTACAGCCTGACCCCTGAAATCTGAACCCCTTCATTTATCTTTTATGCCTGTCAGTTTTTCCAGGTTATCCCTGGCAAAATCAATATGAGGGTCCAGTTCCAGGGCCAGCTGATAGTAGTGGACCGCCATTTCCCTGTTGCCCATCTCCCGGTAATTGGATGCGATATTGGCATAGTCTATGGCGGAACCGGGATTCAGGTTCAATACCTGCTGAAAGGCCTCTATGGCCTTTTCGTGTTCCTTTTGCTTGAAATAGCAAAATCCCATGAGGTTATAAATATCGGTACGATCCCTGTCCCGGGCCGCGCCCTTTTTAAGAACGTCCAAGGCATCAGCGTATCGTTCCAGCGCTTTGAGGCACACCCCCATATAGGAATAGATGGTGGGAATATCCTCTGCCTTGGGGTTTAGATCCAGGGCCGCTTCCAAATAGGTCAACGCAGCTTCATATCGACCCAAATTGACGTGGCACAGTCCCAGGAAAAATTGAATGTAGTATTTGTCCGGCAGCAATTGCTGCATTTTCTTCAGCTCTTTGACGGCCCATTCCGGGTCCCCCTGCTCGGCTATGATCCTGGCCGAAAACATGCCCACACTGGTCCCCACGGCCCGTTCCCTGAAATGGGTGCCGGGGATGATGGTATAAAAGGCGGGTATTTTAAGCTTCGGGTGCATCACATCCACCAGCCATACCTCCATGTGGATTCGCTTCAATGCCTCGAGGCAGTTTTCCACTTCCACCCGAATGTTATCATCGGACAGGTCGGGAAGGGCGGCAATATCCACTTGCGCAGGGGAATAGCGAATAAAATCCGCTTGTTCCAGGGTCTTGAATTTGGGAAGTCCACTGGGCATGTAATTGGACCCGGTATTGAAGTCACCCCCCAATTGGGCTACCTCGGTGAGGGCCCGGCTCAAGGCTTTCTCAGGATTGGGGGTGGTCCCGGCGGTCCAGACCATCTCGCTTTTTTCCGGGAAGGTGGCCGGATCGTAGGCCAGGACCCCGATGGAGGGGATCCCCGTATCCAAGGAGAAATCAGAAACAAAAAGTTTGACCCCGGCGTTTCGGTATTTCTGCAACATCTCGATGACCAGCGGATCCGTGACGGAATTAAGATCAATGGCCGGAGTCTTCAGCCGGTTCCGGCTCACAATGGAGGATACATGCCTTTCCACGAGCTCACAGATTCCCTGGCTGACCGCCTCCTCCACACAGTTGCCGGCCGACGGCCCGTTATACTCGTTAATGGCGAAAAACCAGTCAAACGGAATGAGCATCTCCTCCCCCCGGGTCAGGTTGTACCCCGGCGTCCATTTGAGTGGCAGACGGGAGAAGACCCTTTCGGCCCGGTCCAGATCTCCGGACTCATCGTGCACCGAGCGGACAATGGCCTCAAACCCAATGGCCCGATCCTTGACGTTTGGGTATGTGTCCGTGATAAAATTTTTTGGATTTTTCCAGAAACTGAAAAAACTGAACCGCTCGGCCAGCTCCATTACGGCACTGGCTTCCGACTGACTCGGCGTGCCCCCCTTTCCCATCTGTTTCCGGTTCCCGATGATGGCTTGGGCATCCCTGCCGCACACACTGAAATAGACCGGTATATTTAGACGCCCGGTATCGATCCGGACCGTCTCTTTCAGGATATCCAGATCCACCGCCCGCAGTCGCTCTCTGAACCGCCGGACAGTTTCCTCAGGCGAGCAGACCTTGTCCTGGTCCAGGATATACCCCTTGTATGCGTCTTT
>JAWLET010000101.1:0-8660 GCA_041685955.1 Desulfobacteraceae bacterium
TTTGCTCCCCACGCTTTCGCGTCTCAGCGTCAGTATTGGTCCAGAGAGCCGCCTTCGCCACGGGTGTTCCTCCCAATATCTACGAATTTCACCTCTACACTGGGAATTCCACTCTCCTCTCCCATACTCAAGCATGGCAGTTTCAGACGCACTTCCTGGGTTAAGCCCAGGGCTTTCACATCTGACTTGCCAAACCGCCTGCACGCCCTTTACGCCCAGTAATTCCGAACAACGCTTGCACCCTCCGTATTACCGCGGCTGCTGGCACGGAGTTAGCCGGTGCTTCCTTTAGCGGTACCATCAATTCCTCAGGCTATTGACCCGCGGTGTTTTTTCCCACTTGACAGAGCTTTACGACCCGAAGGCCTTCTTCGCTCACGCGGCGTTGCTGCGTCAGGGTTTCCCCCATTGCGCAAGATTCCTCACTGCTGCCTCCCATAGGAGTCTGGACCGTGTTTCAGTTCCAGTGTGGCTGATCATCCTCTCAGACCAGCTAACCATCATCGCCTTGGTAGGCCATTACCCCACCAACAAGCTAATGGTACGCGGGCCCCTCCCTAAACGACAACTTTCATGAAGAGGTCACCTTTGATCCCTAAAACCATAGTTCAAGGGACTTTATCCGGAATTAGTCCGCCTTTCGGCGGGTTATTCCAAATTCAGGGGCAGGTTACCCACGCGTTACTCACCCGTTCGCCACTTTACTCTCTTCGCCGAAGCGAAAATTTCTCGTTCGACTTGCATGTGTTAGGCACGCCGCCAGCGTTCGTTCTGAGCCAGGATCAAACTCTCCACTTAAACTTTAAGAGGGTTTTAGACCCTTTATTTTAACAGAGACCTACACTACATCACTATTTAGTTTTCAAGGAACAAATCATCAATGCCGAACTTTTAATTTAAGGCATCAGGGGGCGAAAGTCAAGAAATATTTTCCAATCAATGATCTTTTTAGTGCCCCGGAAGAATTTGTTTGTATACATTTCCATCAGGAGAATGTCAACACATTTTTTACTAATTTTTAAAAAAGATTTCCAGATTCCGCTGTCAACGGCGTTCGCCATTTGATAACCGCTTGGAGTTACGGATATTACTGGAGTGACTCACCAATGCTGACACCGGCACCATGTGGACCTCCTTTTTGAGTCTCTCCCTGTTTTTCATCAATATCTCAAGCGTCGTCCGGTAGGAATGCCCGATCCCTATGGCAGAACCGGTTTTCCCAGCAACAGACAAAAGCCGCCCTATCTGCCGGTCTATGGCATGGGGGGCCAGCTGATTGTCCAGAAAAACATCCCTCGACCTCCTCGGGACCTGGAATTTCTCCATTTCCTCAAGCGCTACCGTCTCCTTAGTGGTTCGGCTGTCGATAAAAAAAAGCCCCTTTTGTTGGAGCACTTTGGCCACCACCTCCATTTGGTCCCGGTCCTTTGTAAACCCCGACCCCATATGGTTGTTTATCCCCTTAACCCCCGGAATCTGTTTCAGGTTCTCGTTCAAAACCCGTATAATTTGAGCTGGAGACATGGAGAGGAGCAATGCACCGGGTCCGGGCTCTACCCGCGGATAATCATCCGGTTCCATGGGCTGATGAAGAAGAACCTCCAACCCCCTCATTTTGGCTTCACGCGCAATGGATTCCGTAAAAGGGGCCAGTGGAAGGATAGACAGGGTCAGGGGCAGTTCCGTACGCATAAAGGCGGTGTCCACATCAAGATCATATCCCAAATCATCTATGATGATGGCTACCTTGGGCCTCATATCCTGCGGTTTGACAGGCTCGGATCTCGGTAGCTCCCGTTTAAGCGGCCTGCCAGACCTGAGCCCCTTCTTTTGACCGGGGGGCGTCACCGGATCCGGGCGATTCAGAATGGCCAAATACAGGGTCAGGAAAAAAACCACCCCCAGCATGGCCACCAGCAAAAAGAGGAGGAAAACCCGGGACCTCTTCTTTTTCATTCATACCCCGTCCGCACTTTCACAACCATGCCGGTCACCTGCTGTCTCAAGAACTGTGGCCGGACCGCGAAAATATGTCCCAGCTTTTCAACAAATATAATGCCTGTCGAATCTGATTGTCCTTTTCCAGCAGCATTTTGATCTTTTCATCGGAGTCAGCCGTGCTTTCGGCTTGGGTCTTTTTTGCCTCATTGTCTTCATCTACCATATGGCCTTTCAGATCTTCCTCTCTGATAAACCGGGGAGATTCTTTTTCCCCCTCTTTCTCCGGGGAGTGAAAAGGGATCTCGATATCCGGCGTAATTCCACTGGATTGGATCGATTTTCCACTCGGCGTATAATACCTGGCCGTGGTCAGACGCAGCCCTGAGCCGTCTGACAGGGGCAAAATGGTTTGGACGGAGCCTTTTCCAAAGGTTCTGGTCCCGATGACCAGCGCCCGTTTATTGTCCTGCAGGGCCCCGGCCACAATTTCGGCCGCACTGGCGCTGCCTCCGTTGACCAATACGACAATGGGGTACTCCCGGGCTTCCTTGTTTATACGGGCCGTGGCCTTGATATTGTGGTCGTTTCCCCTGCCCTTGGTGGACACGATAATCCCCGAATCCACGAAAAGGTCCGAAACCTCAATGGCCTGGGAGAGGAGCCCTCCCGGATTGTTCCTGAGATCTATGATGAGTCCTTTTAACTGCCGCCCTTTCTCCAATTCCTCAAGCGCGGATGAAACATCCTCCACCGTATCGCTTTGGAAATTGGCAACGCGAACATATCCGATGTCCGGAGAAAGCGAGTGGTGCTTGACACTCCTTATGGGAATGACCCCTCGAGTGATCGTAAATTCAATGGGCTTTTCAGCCCCTTCACGCATAATGGTCAACTTGACATCTGTTCCTTCAGGCCCTCGTATCTGTTTGACTGCATCCAGTAAATCCATATCCTGTGTGGATTCCCCTTCCACCTTGATAATCTTATCTCCGGCCTGGATCCCTGCCTTATATGCAGGGGTTCCCTCAATGGGAGATACCACGGTCAGGACCCGATCCTTTATGGTGATTTCGATGCCGATGCCGGAAAACTCGCCTTTTGTCTCTACCATCAACTCCTCATGCTCCTCCTTGGTCAAAAAAGACGAGTGGGGATCGAGCTCACGAACCATCCCCTTTATGGCTCCCTGGATCAGGGACTTGGGATCCTGGGGCTCCACATAATTTTTCTGTACCTGTCTAAGCACCTCGGTGAATATATCGATATTTTCATACACTTCATCGGTATCGGCCTTCACATCGGCACTTCTGCCGTTGAACAAAAAGAGAAGCACCCCCGCAAACATCAGGATCAGAATCACATTTGCACGAGAACTTCTATTGGAGACTAACATAGTCTACTCCTTCTATTTTAATATAAATTTGGATTTATGTTTTAGCATCCAGAGACAAAAGGCTGTGGTCCAGTGCCGCTCCCTTTCTCTTATAAGTCCTTTGTCCATGCGGCTCAACCCTAAAAACAAAAAAACTTCGAAAAGCCGCATCTTTGGCAAAATCTCTCTTGGGTAAGCTTCGGGGCCAGGTTTCTACCAGATCAGAAGGGGAAATTCAATCCGCCTGGCTTACCACCCAGGGCCTTCACATAGACACGCTTCTAATAACCGCCGATGGCCCTCAACAATCGGGCCTTTGCCACATGGTATTGATACAGTGCGGTAAAATGATTGACTCGGGCCCGGGTCAGGTATCGCTGGGCATCCAGGACTTCTGTGGAGGTGGTCACCTGGGCCTTATAGCGCTCCTGGCTGACCCTGAGGTTTTCTTCACCCTGCTCAACCGCCTTGCGGGTGATGGGAATGTTGGCCTCAGCGGTTTCCAGGGCCAGGAAGGCGTCCTTGATTTCCAGTTGGATATTTTCTTCCAGTTCCATCCTGGTCTTGAGCAATTCGTTTTTAACGCTTTCTTGCTGTTTTACGCTGTAATAGGTCTTTCCCCATTCCCAGAATGTCCAGGTCAGCCCGGCGGTGGCCTCCCATCTGCTCGCCTGGTGAAAATCGCTTCCCGACACTGACATGGTATCCCCTTCTTTAATATAATCCCATGAAAAAGACACTTCGGGATAATAGGCACTCTTTGCCAATCGTTTCTGCTGGTCCGTCTGGAGGATATAGATCTCAACGAGTTTCATCTCAGGACGGTTTACAAATGCCCTCTCCACATAGTCCTGAAAACCGCCCCCCAACGGTTCATGGGTCTTGATATCCTCCACATCCACAGGGGCATTCACCGGTCTGGACAAGATTTTATTGAACGCGGCACGGGCGACCCGGGCATCGTTTTTTGCGCTCACCAGGTCATGCTTTGCATTGTTGGCATTCACCTCAGACTCCAAGAGATCGTTTACCGGAATCATCCCTACATCATAAAAATTGCGAGCCACATCCGCATGGGCTTTTAGGGATTCTGCAGCCTTTTGAGTCGTCTCCACCGCCATATCTGCAGTGAGAATATCAAAATAGGCGGTTTTCACGTTGAGGACCAGATCAAGCCTCTCCAACTGAACTTCAAGCTCTGATTGATCAATTCCCAATTCGGCCAGCCTGTAGGCACTGGTCAGGGCAAAGCCGGTGAAAAGAGGCTGGGTCACGGTCCCCTTCCACTGAAAGTTGTTGAGCGACCCCACCTCAAAGTCCCCGGCCTGGGTTTTCATGACCCGTCTCCAGCCATCCCGTGTATAGCCATAGGAGGTACTCAATTTGGGGAGAAAATCGGCCCTGGCCTGTTTCTTGACATATCTCGATTGATCAATGGTTTCCTTTCTTGCCCTAAGTTTCCAGTTATTGGCAAGGGCCTCCTGAATACTTTCCTGCAGTGTGTAGACTTTGGGCTCTTCTGCAAAGACATTTATACTTACACACATCAGCCATAAAAGATAGACAACGCCTCCTGACAACAGTGAAATCCGGACTTTCATATTCTTCCTCCGTTCAACTTACTGTTATTGCGTATTGATTAAATCAGGGGCTGGGAGATGTCAATGCAAACTTGAGCTTTGAAATTGCAGACGCACCTAGGGTCATCCGTGAAGTGGATGATATTGCCGAGTATGCACCCCTTACGGTGTTCTTGACAGATACCCGGAAGCTCATTAGATTCAATGCTTGGGAATAACCCACATATCATGCCCCTCACCCATAGCTTGTGGAATATGTTAAGGCGAATGCATGTACAAATATAGATACCTGTGGCTCGGACTCATCCTGGTCCTGTTATTTATTTGGATGAAACGGGACCATAATCCCATTTCATTGACTTCCGATACGTCAACCCCTGTGGCTGACTCCCTGGATTTCAATCACGTCCCTGATCAAGGCATACAAAGACCGGTTGTTGTTTCCGCGGATGAAAAGATACACATAGACGTTTTTGAGAAAGTTCACCGTGCAGTGGTCAACATCGCCACCACCACCCTGGGCATGAATTTCTGGATGGAGGTGATCCCCAGGCAGGGTCAGGGATCAGGCTTTATCATCGACCAGAAAGGCTACATCCTGACCAATAACCATGTGGTGGCCAAAGCCCAGAAAATCGTGGTCACTATGGCCAACGGGAAAAAAGTTCAAGCCTCCCTGGTGGGAAGGGATCCTACCAGTGATCTGGCCATCATTAAAGTACCGGCTGAAAAGGTCCAGGCAGTGGCCACGTTAGGGGATTCTGACAGAATCCGCCCCGGCCAGAAGGCCATCGCCATCGGCAACCCCTTCGGCCTGTCCCATACTCTGACCACAGGCGTGGTCTCTGCGCTAAAAAGGAGCATCCGGACCCAGGAGGGCATCCAGATCGACAATCTGATACAAACCGACGCAGCTATTAATCCGGGCAATTCAGGGGGACCGCTACTCAATTCCAACGGAGAAGTGATCGGGATTAATACGGCCATCTTTTCTCTGACAGGCGGCTATCAGGGCATCGGCTTTGCCATACCCATTAATCTTGCCAAGGATATTGCCACCCAGCTCATCACCTCGGGCCGGGTAGCCCGGCCATGGCTGGGCATATCGGGTATCTCCATAACCGAGGACCTCGCAGAACAAATCGGTCTGGATGTAAATCAAGGAATACTGGTGGTGGAAGTAATCAGAGGAAGCCCGGCCCACGAAGCAGGCCTTCGAGAAGGAAACCAACGCGCGATCATCGGGAGGCTGAGGGTCCGCCTGGGGGGCGATATCATCACCGCCATTGATGGAAAACGCGTTTCCAGCATGGAAGCGTTACTCAGGCATGTGGATGATTTCAAGGTGGGCCAGACCATAACCCTCGACATCGTACGAGGCGGGCTGAAAAAAAAGATCAAGGTACTTTTAACGGAAAGGCCCTGACCCCAGGACTTGGAATATCATCACCCCGATCCCGTCTTGCATGCCCGGCAAGCCATTGCCTCAACAACGAAATTTTCTTATAATACCATTGACCTGGGACCCTATTGTCCACCGGTTCATGGGAAATCTGAGGCTTACCGTCCACCTTAATCACAGGGAGAGCGCTTATGGATCCATCCATTTCAAAAGGCACACAGATGATCCAAGATGCCCAAAAGATACTGGTCTTTACCGGTGCCGGATTGAGCACGGAATCCGGTATTCCGGATTTCAGAAGCCCGGGCGGGCTCTGGGAAAAATACGATCCAGAGGATTTTTATTTTCAAAAATTCATATCCGATGAACATGCACGGGAAAACTACTGGAAAATGAGTAGCGAACTCTACGAGATGCTCAAAGGCGCCCGTCCAAATTCGGCCCATCTAACCATTGCGGCCCTGGAGAACTCAGGAAAGCTCCTGGCCCTGGTCACACAGAATATAGACAATCTCCATCACAAGGCAGGAAATTCCCCTGAGCGCATCATTGAACTGCACGGTACCGCAGTAACGGTCTCTTGTCTGGATTGCAGAAAAGCATATGACCGGGATGAAATCCAGGCCCGTTTGGATTCAGGGCTCAAGGTACCCTATTGTGATCACTGTGGGGGTATTCTGAAGCCCGATACCGTCTCCTTTGGCCAGGCCATGCCTGAGGAACAGATGGCCAGGGCCATTAACTGTGCCGCAGCGTGTGACCTGTGTGTGGTTTTGGGGTCCTCCCTGGTGGTCTACCCTGCGGCTTCCGTCCCCTCCCATGCCCGCAGGAACGGGGCGGGGTTGATGATCATTAATCTCGGCGAGACCCCCCTTGATTCCAAGGCGGATCTCGTGATTCACAAACCCGTCTCCACAGTACTCAGCCAAATGATGGGGGAAGATTATTCTTGAAAACAAGGCAAATTGCAGGTAAGAGATAGGGATAGGCATTTCAGTGGAAATCAAGTGAAGGAGGTTTTCGATGTTGAAAATCGGCTTTGTGGGATGGCGGGGCATGGTGGGATCAGTGCTCATGGGACGAATGAAAGAGGAAAATGACTTCCATGGATTTGAGCCCATGTTTTTCACCACTTCCCAGGTGGGACAGAAAGGGCCGGACATCGGGCTTGACCTTCCGCCCTTGAAGGATGCCTACGACCTTGAACTGCTCGCTGCATTAGACATCATTGTCACCTGCCAAGGGGGGGATTACACCAAAAAGGTCTATCCCGAACTCAGAAAAAACGGCTGGTCCGGTTACTGGATCGACTCCGCATCCACCCTCAGGCTGGATGAGGAGAGCATTATCGTCCTGGATCCGGTAAACCGCAGGGTCATCGATTCAGGGCTGACCTCGGGCATCAAAACCTATGTGGGCGGCAACTGTACGGTGAGCCTGATGCTCATGGCGCTTTCAGGCCTGTTTGCCTCCGGTCGTATCCAATGGGTGTCCCCCATGACCTATCAGGCCGCCTCCGGGGCCGGCGCAAAAAACATGAAGGAACTCATTGCCCAGATGCGGGTCTTGGGGAATGCTGCAAAGGATCTCCTGGATGATCCCGCATCCTCTGCCATTGTCATCGACCAGGTGGTCACCGAGCAGATGAGAAGCAAGACCTTTCCCACGGACCACTTTATGGCCCCCCTGGCCGGAAGCCTCCTTCCATGGATCGATTCCCGCATGGAATCGGGTCAAACCCGTGAGGAGTGGAAAGGTTCTGTTGAAACCAACAAAATCTTAGGCACAAGCCAACCCATTCCCATCGACGGACTCTGTGTTCGGGTAGGGGCCATGCGATGCCACAGCCAGGGGATCACCATCAAACTGGATCAGGATATCCCTTTGGATGAAATTGAAGAAATGATCCAACAAGGGAATGACTGGGTCACCCTGGTGCCCAACGACAAGGAATCCACCCTCGATCACCTGACACCTGCGGCCATCAGCGGCACCCTCACCGTGCCCGTGGGCAGGGTGAGGAAGATGTTGCTCGGGCCCGATTACGTGGCTGCGTTCACCGTGGGCGATCAGCTCTTGTGGGGTGCGGCAGAGCCTATTCGCAGGATTCTCAATATTATTATTGAAAGGCTGTGTTAAAACCCCCCGGATGGACAGGGGTTATCAGCTGTTTTTTTACGGTTAAAGCATTTTGGCATACAGCCAAAAGACTTCGGACTATTGACAAAACAGCAGGTATGAATAGAATAAAGACAAACGTATACGAGGAAGTGGAAAGCTCACTGGTGGGGCTCCCGGACTTCAAATCCGGTGTACCGGGCTAAAACCTCGGTAGGTGGGTTCGATTCCCATGCACTTCCGCCAT
>JAWLET010000102.1:0-8555 GCA_041685955.1 Desulfobacteraceae bacterium
GGCTATTTAACCAAATGGCCCGGAAAGTTCTCGCCACGCGAAAATCGAGGATCATTGGAGAACATATTACTTCCGTTTCCAGTGAGGAAGCCTGGCAGGGTTCGGCATTACCGAAAAAGATCTGCCAATGCTGGCAGACGGGGTCATGAAGGTTACTCGCCTTCTTGCCAATAACCCTCGCATCATGACACTGAAGGATGCAGAAGAGATCTACAGAGCCGCTCTTTGAGCGAACACACGTAAACCAACAAAACAGTAAACATGGGAGATGAATGATGAAAGGGTTTTTTGGCCGGATTTTGCGCGTCAACGCCTCTGATCAAACCTTCAGTACGGAACCGCTCGATGAAAAGGTCCTCAAAAAATACCTTGGGGGCAAAGGCCTGGCCAGTCACCTCCTCTTACAGGAAAACCCGGCCGGGGTTGATCCTTTGGCCCCTGAAAACAACCTCATTCTGGCCATCGGCCCGGTATCCGGAAGTAGCATATGGGGCTCGTGTCGGTATGGGATCTATACCAAGTCTCCCCAAACCCACTTTTACACTGAATCTTATTCCGGAGGGACGGTGGGCGATTATATGGCCAGGACGGGATACGATCTCATTATCCTGCAGAATGCCTCTGATAATCCGGTCTGGCTTGAAATCTCGGATCAGGGCGTGCAATTTCATCCGGCCCAGGACCTGTGGGGCCTGGACACCTATGAGACCGAAGACCGGGTCAGGGCATATGTAAGGCAAAACAATCCGGGACAACCCAAATCGGGGGTCATGGTCATTGGCCCTGCCGGGGAGAAAAAGGTCTCATTCTCAGTGGTGGAAAATGATTATTGGCGATCCGCAGGTCGGACCGGTGCGGGTGCAGTAATGGGCAGCAAAGGGATAAAGGCAATTGCCTTTTGGGGCTCCCAAAAAAAAGATTTTGCTGACAGCGACATGATCAGCAGGTTTGCACGGGACATGGCCAAAAGAGGGAAAGAGGATGCCGGTGCAAATGCCTATAAGACCATGGGGACGCCCATGCTGGTCAAGGTGGTCAACCAGGCCGGAGCGTTTCCGACCCGGTACTGGAAAAAAGGTACCTATGATCACTGGGAAAAGATCAGTGCCGACGCCCTTCATGAGCGCTGTGACGTCACCCCCCACGCCTGTCTGAAGTGTTTTATGGCCTGCGGCAGGTTGAGCACGGTGAAAGAGGGTCGTCATGCCGGTCTTAAGATTGAGGGACCGGAGTACGAGACCCTTTATGCACTGGGGGGGCTTTGCGAGGTTGATCGTATAGAAGAAATCATGTTTCTCAACGACATATGTGACAGACTGGGTATGGACACGATCTCGGCAGGCAACTTACTGGCCTTTGCCATGGAGGCTTCCAGCCAAGGGCGTATCGAATACAAAATCAAATACGGGGATGTGGACGCCATGGCCCGGCTTTTGGAGGACATCGCCCATAGAAGAGATATCGGCGATATCTTGGCTGAAGGCATAAAACACGCTGCACAGGAATGGGATATGGAAGCACAGGCCATCCACGTCAAGGGCCTGGAGCCCGCGGGCTATGACCCGCGTGCCCTAAAAGGGATGGGATTGGCCTATGGCACCTCGGATCGGGGGGCATGCCACTTGCGGGCCACCTTTTACAAACCTGAGCTGAGTGGACTCATTGATCCTGATCAGATTCAGGACAAGGCCGCCATGTTTGCGGAATGGGAAGACCGTCTCACCGTCTTTGATACCCTCATTTTGTGTCGATTTTACCGCGATCTTTATCAGTGGCCCGAATTGAGCACCATCATCGAGGGAACCACCGGGCTCAAACTTGATCACGCAGCCATGCATGACGTGGCCACTCGGGTGATCAATGACACCAGGCAATTTAATATTCGAGAGGGCCTGACGCCTGAGGACGATCAACTGCCGCCACGCTTTCACAAGGAGGCTCTGGAATCGGGAAAGATCATTTCTGAAGACGATATGAAAGTCCTTCTAAAAGACTACTACAAAACCCGTGGATGGAATGAGCAAGGAATTCCCGCTGAAGAAGGATAACGAGTGGAGTGCCTGTGTAACATTAAAGCCTGACTGGGTTTCTTATGCTCGCACCTTGTGGCTTTTCCATTTTGGAAAACGCTCATGCGGCCCCAGAGGCAACCCGCTTATTACAATACCAGATATTTTTTGATCACTGCCTCATCTTTCCATATCTCTTCCATGTTCCCCTCATGCATTATCTGCCCCTTCTCAATGATGTAGCCCCGGTCACAGACCCTTCTGCAGAACTTCAGGTTTTGGTCAGCCAAAAGCAGGGTCATCCCTTTCTCCCGGATGGCGTCCACCACCTCAACCAGATTGGCCACGATGATGGGGGCCAAGCCTTCGGACGGTTCATCCAACAGGATCATGTCCGGATTGGCCATCAAAGAACGACCCAGGCTGAGCATCTTCTTTTCTCCACCTGATAGGTTGAGCCCTTTTTGTTTTCTACGGGCGTGCAACACAGGGAATAGCGCCTCCACCTGGGTCCGATTCCAGTACCCTGAGTGCCTGGACAACCTACGGGCAATCTCGAGATTCTCTTCACAGGTCAGATCGGGGAAAATCCGCAGGTCATCCGGCATATAGGCCATGCCGATCCTGGACATTTCATATGGAAGCTTGCCCATGACTTCCTGGTCTTTGAAACGGACGGAGCCACTACGGGGGGTGGTTAGCCCCATCACGGAACGGAGCGTAGTGGTCTTGCCCGCACCGTTTCGACCCAACAGGGCCACAACCGCTCCCGAATCCACCTCAAAAGAGACATCCTGAAGGATGTGGGAGGTACCGTAAAAGGTGTTTATGGCCTTTACCTGAAGAATCACAGAGACACCTCCTCCCCAAGGTACACCTCTTTTACCGTGGTACTGGCCTGTATCTCTTCTGTGGTACCATCTCCGATGACTTTCCCGTAGTGGAGTACAATTACACGATCCGAGAGGGAAAATACGATGTCCATATCGTGCTCTACAATCACAAAAGTGGTTTGTCCCTCCTCTGAAAGGCGTCGAATATTGGAAAGGATTTTGACTCGTTCCACAGGGTTCATCCCCGCGGTGGGCTCATCGAGAAACAGAAGTCTGGGTCGCGCGGCAAGGGCGACACCTACTTCAAGAAGACGCTGATCTCCGTGCGAAAGTGCCGTAGCCGGGGTTTGGGCCTCTCTTTCGAGACCTACCCGTTCCAGGACCTCCATCACCTCCCCCTGCACCTCCGTTTCCTTCCCCAGACCCCTGAAGACTTTTCGCGCTCGCTTGCGTACGGCCAGGACTGGTATCTGAACATTATCAAACACGCTCAGGTCCGGAAATACGTTGACGACCTGAAATGACCTGCACAATCCGATCTTGACCCGTCGGTGGATCGGCAGGTCCGTGATATCCCGGCCTCTGAAGACTATACTGCCTGAATCCGCGGACTGCGAACCGGACAGCATGTTGATCAGGGTTGATTTCCCTGCGCCGTTGGGTCCGATGATCGACGTCAGCACTCCCGTCTCAAGGGTCAAGTCAATATTGTCGGCCGCTACCACCATCCCGAAGGCCTTGTTCAATTTTCTAATTTCCAACAGCGGTGCGCTCATACATCTTCTCCGGACCTTGCCGGCGCCCTGAGTCGGCGCGCCAATTGTGAGACACCTCCGACAACTCCCCCTCTAAGGCCCATAATGATGATCAAAAGGATAATGCCGAACCAGAGCATCCAGTTCTGTGTGAAGCGTTCGATAATCTCCCGGAAGCCGATAAAAATAACGCTGCCCACAATCGGTCCGGTGAAGGTCTGTATCCCACCGATGAGGCTCACCAAAATCGGCTCGGCCGAGTGGCTCCAGTGGGCCGAAAAGGGATTGGTGTAGCTCTCAAGAAGCGCTCCCAACGCACCTGCCAGCCCTGCAAACGACCCGGAGATAACAAACGCAGCCAGTCGATAATTCCTGACCGACAGGCCTGCAAACTCAACCCGGCGGTCATTCTCCCGAATTCCCGAGAGAATCAGCCCGAAGGGAGACCGTCTGATCAGATAGACAAGGACAACCGTCAGGAGGAAGCAGAAAAGAACAAAGAGATAGTAGTGGCTGGTCTTGCTGATAGAGATCGTGGCAATACCCAGGGAGATCGGCTCCCGCACAATCCCGACCAGCCCGTCGTCGCCGCCGGTCACCTCTCGCAAATTCCAAATCAGGGAAAAGACCATCATCCCGAAGGCCAGCGTCAGCATGGCAAAATAGATCTCCGTATGCCGGACGCAGAAGAACCCGATCACAAGGGCCATGATGCAGGCCAATGCCACTCCCGCGATGATCCCCAGCAGGGGGTTTGTGGTCACATGGATGGAGAGCAATCCCAATCCGTAAGCGCCCCCTGCGTAAAAGGCAGCATGGCCGAAGGAGAGAAGGCCGGTACGTCCCAGGAGGAGATTGTACCCTAATGCGAAGATAGAGAGGATCAAGACCCGCATGGTCAGATAGACCACAAACCTCCCTGCAAAAAGACCGATGGCCACCAGACCTGCCAGGATCAAGGCAACAAACACATAGGTCCAGAAACGCTTCATTTAGGTGACCTCCCCAAACAGGCCCTGCGGTCGCCAGAGCAGAACCGCGGCCATCAGGATGAATGTCAGGAACATGTCAAAGGTGGGAATAAACCGGGTGCCGAAGGAGGACAGCAGCCCGATGATCAACGCCCCCAAAAAGGCCCCCTTGAGGCTCCCCAGCCCCCCAATAACAGCCACCACAAAGGCATTGATAATGATGGATTCCCCCATTCCCGGGGTTAAAAGGCCTACGTAAGGCACCGCGAGCCCCCCGCCCATGGCCCCCAGCCAGGTCCCGAAGACGAATACGGCTGTAAAAAGCGCCGGCACCCTGACCCCTATGGCCGAGGCCATTTCCCTGTCTGAAGAGGCGGCGCGGATAATGCGGCCCCACCAGGTTTTCTCCAAAACCGCCCACATAACGATGGCCACCAGCGGACCTGCCCCGATGATAAAAAGACTATACACAGGAAAATTGCGGCCCAGAATGGGGATGGATCCGGAAAGTCCCGGCACCGTTGGGGAGCCAATCGATCCGCCTCCCCAAACCACCTTGACCAGGTCATCAAAGACCAGGACAAAGGCGAATGTCAGTAAGAGCTGATAGGGAAGTGCTAGGTGATACACATAGCGAAGAAAATACCTCTCCACCACGAAGCCCACCACACAGACGCAGATGGGTCCCAATAAAAGACCCAGCCAGAAATTGTGCCCCATGAAGCTGAGTAGCGCATAGCAGAAATAGGCTCCTAACATATAGAAGCTGCCGTGTGCGAAGTTAAGAACCCCTAAAACACCAAAGATAAGTGTCAGACCGCTGGCCACCAGCCAGATGAACATACCGGTGGACAGACCGGCTAAACAGACATGGACGATAGACTCCAGCATCGAAATCAATCTCCGCAAAGCGTTTAAGGAAAAGCACCTGTCCGCCGGAATCCAATGCTCCCGGCAGACAGGCATCAGGTCTCGTGGAAACCTGAGGTTTTAGAAAGGCGGCATGGTCTCCGCGCCCTCAAACGGCGGACGGTTAAAGCATTCCTTGGCCGGAATGACCACCTGCTTACCCATCACCTTAAACGGATACTTGGGATCGGATTTGGTCAACCCCCAGGGGACATCATACATGGCCTGGTGGTCCTCCTTCCTGAAATTCCGGTATCCGGCAGGTGATGCCAGCATCATACCTTCCATGGCATCGATCACCTTGGCGGTTTCTTTGGATCCGGCCTCCTCCACGGCCTTTTTGAAAGCATACATGGTGGAGTATCCCGTTTCAGACACATAGGCCGGGTAATGATTCCAGCGCTTGTGGAACCGAGCGACCCAGTCATTGTTGATGTGAGTATCCGGGTACTTGAAGAAATACCGGCCCGAAATCCAGACATTGTCAGGCATTTCTTTACCCACCCCTTCCAGCACATCCATGGCAGCGCCTACCGGCAACAGGACGTGTTTAATCTTATCAAACATACCGGCCTGTTTGGCCTGTTTGATGAAGGTGATCAATTCCCCGGCCCATTCGGTGGAGTAGAATCCATCAGGTGCTGCATCCATAATGGTGTTGATGTGGGATCTGAAATCGGTTGTGCCAAAGGGCGCCCACGATTCTGCCGTAAACTTCGCATCCGGTTTGAGTTTGCCGAGTGTGTTTTTGAACATATTCCAGCAGGTGTAACCATATTCATACTTGGGACTGATGGTTGCCCATGTCTTGGCAGGAAGATCCTTGGCAATAAATGCAGCGGCATTGCCGTCCTGGTAGGTGGGGGTGCAGATACGGAAGACCTGTTTGATACCTTTCTTGTAAACCTGCTCTTCGGTCAGCTTCTCCGTGGCCGCGTGGGTGACCATCAGAATCCGATCCAGTTCCTTCATAACAGGAGCCAGTGCCAGGGCCTGACCGGATGAATCGATTCCCCCCAAAAAATCAGCTCCCCAGCTGTCCACAAAATAGCGCGCATTCTTGATGGCTACCGGGGCCTTGAGCGTGGAGTCCCTGAATTCGATCTCCAACTCGGCGCCGCCAATGCCTCCGGCCGCATTAATCTCCTCCATGGCCATGACCGCGCCCATCTTATGGAACTCTCCATAACCGGCCAGGGTCCCGGACATAACGGCCTGGTATCCAACCTTTATGGGACCCTTGATCTTGGGAGTGGCTGCCCAGAGTCCGGTGGGCTTTAACGCCCCGGGTCCCAAGGCTGCGGCACCCGCCGTCAGCACACTGGTCTTGATGAAATTCCGCCTTGTCATTCCCTTTCTTTCCATCTTTATCCTCCTTTGTACAATAAGGTTACAGGTTTTGTTACGCCCCAGAAATGCCCAAAGCAACGATTCTGGAAGCTCTCAAAAAAGAAGGCACTATCTTGATGGCATTTAAGGATAAGGATGAAATCCGCGAGAAGATTTCAGTGCCCTGTTATCGGCTAACAGCCTTTCGGCGAAACCGCGCGAGACATGGTCCCTAACCCGGTATTGATTTTAGTTCAGCAGCTTCTCCCCCATGGTTTGTCTGAGGAAACGCCTTGTCTCATCGATCATCTGGATCTGCATTTGCCAAACGATTTTGGTGTCTTGGACAGTTATCTTAGGGGTAAGTATGCTATCAGTGTTTTCAGCTAAACGATATTATAATATCTTGATTGGAGATTAATTACTAATATCCTGAATATTTGTCAAGTTTTTTTTGCAGATCGTTTTTAGGCTCTCGTCCCGACAAAAGCCACTCTGGAAGATGGATAAGCCGATTGACAAGTTCTTATAAGTGGAACCGCACAACACCCATATCCCAACTCCAGCCCTTCCGCTGGCGCTTCTCAAGAACGGTTGAGGCATAGGTATAAGATATTTTCCGGCAATAAATCTTTTCATTGACCTCCGGACTTGATCGTGTTAATTATTTTTGTCAAGATACTGAAATCAGGGATATCCGCTCGGCTTAGGCAAGGAAGCATGCTGTGCTGCCTTTAGTACAACCTAATTGTGGTGATAGACAAGTCTGAGTGAAATGGCTACTTCCATGGTGAAAGGCTGATCAGTTGTTTATGATGGAGTCGATTGGAAGCAGGATACGTCTCATGCGAAATTCGCGGGGGCTCACCCTTAAGCAGGTCGCTGAAGGGGTCGGGTGCACGCCCTCATACCTGTCAATGGTGGAGAATAACAAGTTGGACCCTTCGGCCTCGCGGCTCAAAAAAATTGCTGATGCCTTAGGGACTACCATCGTCGCGCTGCTATCCGATCAGTCGGATAATGGCGTAGTCCTGCGCAAGGCGGATAGACAACGCGTGGCCGTTCAGGGATCAAGACTAATTATTGACATCCTGGTCTACCAGGATTCCAGCAAGAAGCTGGATGCCCGGCTGGCCACAGTGACCTCCGGCGGCGGATCGGAGGGCGGCTATTCGCATTCTGGGGAAGAATTCGGATATATCTTAAAGGGCACCCTGGATTTGACCGTTGATGGGATAACTTACACCCTAAATGAGGGGGATACATTCTATTTCCAGTCGACCAAGGAACACTGCTTCCGTAATAGGGGCAACAAGGATGTTGAAGTACTGTGGGTAAATTATCCTCCATCTTGGTAGAGGACACCATACTATCAATATTGCATGGTGTTCGTGCAACAGCTCCTTCTCCCATGGGTGGTCTAAGGAGGCATCATGTCATTGACTCACTTTGATCTCAGCGGAAAGACGGCAGTGGTAACCGGAGGCACCCGGGGTCTGGGTGAAACGGCGGCCATGGCCCTGGCCAAAGCGGGCGCCGATGTGGCGGTTTGTGGAAGGGTGAAAGCCGATCTGTATCGCGTACCCTCCGCCATAAAGGAGTCTGGAAGGGATTCCATAGGCGTATACATGGAGGTCACTTCCAAGAGCCAAATTCATAGGGCCGTACAATCCATCATGGATTATTTCGGGCGAATCGATATCCTGGTTAATAATGCCGGCGTAAACCACCGGGTCCCTGTCCTGGAAT
>JAWLET010000103.1:0-8475 GCA_041685955.1 Desulfobacteraceae bacterium
CAATCTCTACCCCTTCCAGTTTTTGAACCCCTTTGACGATCTTGTCCGCCGCCACCTTGATCTTCATGGCCCTCACCCCTTTGATTTGGATTGCCCCCCCCAAAATCCTGGAACTGAAATCGGATCACCCAGATCCCTTTAATCCGATCTCCTCGGACACCTCCCGCATCCCCATAATGGTATCCGTGATCAGCTCTGAGAGCTCCACTCCCAGCATGTCTGCCCCTGTTTCGATCACCGACCGGTCCACGCCGGCGGCAAACCGCTTGTCCTTCCATTTCTTTTTCACCGATTTGGCCTTGAGGTCCATCACACTCTTGGACGGCCGCACCAGGGCCGTGGTGGTCACCAGACCGGTCAGCTCGTCAATGGCATAAAGGACCTTTTCCAGTTCGGTCTGGGGTTTGACCTCTGAACAGATGCCCCACCCGTGGCTGACCACCGCCCGGATATATTCCTCGGGCCAGCCATTTTCCTTTAAAATTTCTTCACTCTTTTGACAGTGCAACTCCGGAAACTGCTCATAGTCCAAATCGTGAACCAGTCCGATGATCCCCCACTTCTCCTCGTCTTCCCCCCTTTTGCGGGCACAATACCGCATGACCCCCTCAACGGCCAGGGCGTGCTTGATAAGGCCTTCATGGGTATTGTATTCGGTCAAGAGGGCATAGGCCTCTTCTCGGGTGGGAATGTGTTCGCCCATTTTTCCTCCTTTCGATATTTTCATTGGTGGAATCCTCCTACCCCATACCCCTCCTCATTTAGTTGATCCGTCCTATGGTCCGGATTCGCTCCAGCACGGGCGGATGCGAGTAGCTCAAGAACACCTTGAGCGGATGCGGGGTCAGGTTGGAGAGATTGTCCACACTCAGTTTTTTCAACGCCTGGATCATGGCGTGCGGTTTTCCGTAGGTGGAAACCGCAAACCGATCCGCCTCGTATTCATGCTTGCGGGAAAGCAAATTTCCGAAGATGGAAAGGATCATGTCAATGGGGGTGTACAAAAAACCGAAAAAAAACAGACTGGCGTATATGGACACATGGTCCACCTGAAACGCATCAAACAGGGCCCGGTTGTTGATGAAGAGGGACAGGATAAAAAACATCAATCCCATGGAAAGAATGGATATGAGAAGCGATTTCAGGATGTGCCGCTTTTTGTAATGCCCCATCTCGTGGGCCAGGATGGATACCAGTTCATCGGTGTCATGTTTTTGGATCAGGGTGTCAAAGAGCACAATCCGTCTGAACCGGCCGAATCCCGTAAAAAAGGCATTGGACTTGGTGGACCGTTTGGACCCATCCATGGAGAACACCCCTTTCATCTTGAATTTTTGGGCTCGGGCATAGGCCTCAATGGCCTCTTTCAACTCTCCATCTTCCAGGGGAACAAATTTGTTAAACAGCGGCATAATGACCACCGGTGCAATGAACATCAAGAATATCTGGAACCCGGTCACCCCCATCCAGCAATACAGCCAGGCCCAGGGGCCTGCCTTGTCAAAGAACCACAAAATCCCGGAGAACAACAGACCGCCGATCAGGATGGCCAGCCCCCAGGACTTGAGGATATCCAGGACAAAGGTCCTGGGGGTGGTCTGGTTAAAGCCGTATTTTTCCTCGATCACAAAGGTGCTGTAGGCGGAACAGGGGATAGCGAACAGTTGGGACAAGAGCATGAGGGTGCCTGCGAAAATCAACCCGGTGGGGATCATTCCCAGATCAAAGCTGCGGGCGAACCGATCCACCAGATTGAACCCGCCCAAAAGGATAAAGGCAATGGTCAGCGGGGTGATAATGGAATCGGTGAGGATTCCAAACCGGGTGGTCGCTTTGAGGTATTCCTGGGATTTTTGATACCGGCTCTGATCATAATAGTCTGCAAACTCCGGGGGCAGCTCCGTCTTCAGGTGCCGCATGTTCAGAATATCCACCGTCAGTTCCAGCAGATATTCACCGATCAAAATGACCAGGATAAGGATAAGAAACAGATTCATGCCTACACCGAAAGCCCCGCCTCCAACCCTTCCCTTATGGCCGTAAGCGCATTTCGGGGCTCTTGGGCATCCCCGATCACAAGAATTTCCGGAACCACGCCTTGAAGCTCGCTTAGAAGGGTGTTTTCCGGTCTGGATCCTGCCGCCACCACAACGCAATCCGCGGGGATGAGCGATTTCCCGTTTTTGCCCTGGGTTTCAAGGCCTTCCGGTGTAACACCCACGGCCTTGGTCTCGGTCAGGATCTTGACCCCCAGGCGCTTTAATTCGGCCATGATGGTCCATTTGGTGGTCAATCCCACATCCTTGCCCGCCTTTTGATCCATTTCCACCACGGTCACCTCCTTGATGCCCTTATTCAACAACTCTGTCAGGGTCTCCATGGACTCGGCCCGGTTGGCCATGAGGAAGTGAAGCATCTCCGGCGTGAGGGTGCCCACACCGGCCAGGTACAGGGCGGTTTCCAGGCCCACGGCATTCCCCCCCAGGATCACCACCCGGGTCCCCACCCCGGTACGACCGGCCAGCACCTCCCAGGCCTGAACCACATGGGGGCCGTCCATTCCCGGGATCGGGGGGACCACAGGCCTGGCCCCGGAGGCCAGGACCACCGTATCAGGGTTCACTTCCTTGATCAGTCCCATATCGGCGTTCACACCCATTCGAATCTCCACCTCCAGGGCCTTCAAATTGTGCTCAAGGTCCTGAACCGCGGTGAGAAGTTCCCTTCTCCCCGGAATCAGGGAGTTCAAAAGAAGCTGCCCGCCCAACCGATCCGCCTTTTCCACCACAATCACCCGGTGTCCTCTTTCAGCGGCAATGCATGCCGTCTTCATGCCGGCCGGCCCTGCACCGATCACCAGGATCGTTTTGGGGGAGTCTGCGGGTTCGACCCGGGTTTCGGCTTCCCTGCCGGCCCGGGGGTTAACCAGACAAGTGGCTGGTTTTCCCCTGAAGATGCTGTCAAAACATCCCTGATTACAGGCCACACAGTGATAAATACGCTCCGGGTTTCCGTTGAGGGCCTTTTGGGGCAATTCCGGGTCGGCCAGGAGCCCCCGGGCCATGGTGACCATATCGGCCTGCCCGTTTCTCAGCACCTCTTCCGCCACCTTGGGATCGTTGATGCGGTTGCTGGCCAGGACAGGTGTCTTCACCGCGGATTTGATCCCCTGGGCCAGATACACATAGGCCCCGCGGGGCACCGACATGGTCAACTGGGGGATACGGGTTTCATGCCACCCGCCGGTCACATTAAAGAGATCAACCCCTATCTTTTCCGCCTCTGCGGCAAAGATTTTGGCTTCCTCATTGGTGTTTCCCCCTTTCATGAATTCATTGCCCGCGATGCGCAGGATAACCGGGTAGTCCGGACCCACCGCCGCTCTCACCTTCTGAACCACTTCCAGGCCGAACCGCATCCGATTTTCCAGGGACCCGCCGTAGGGATCCTCCCGCAGATTGGTAACGGATGATAAAAACTGGCTGATCAGATAGCCCGCACTGGCCAGGATTTCCACTGCATCAAACCCGGCGGCCTGGGCCCGAATAGCCCCCCGGGCAAACCGGTCCTGAACCTCCGGTATTTCGTCCCTATCCAAAGCCCTTGGGGTTTCACCGGTCAACCGGGATCGAACCGCAGATGCAGAAAAGGGGCGATCGCCGCCGATCATGGCGGAATGGGTATACCGTCCCGCCTGGTAGAGCTGGGCCGCGATCTTGGCGCCCTCATCCTTCACCGCCCGGGTCAGGCGTTGAAGTCCGGGGATATAGCGATCGTCATTGAGACCGATCATCCCCACCATACCCCCGAGTTCATCAATGGGGCATCCGCCCACAACAATGAGCCCTACGCCGCCTTGGGCCCGTAGGGCGTAAAAGTCCACCAGGCGGTCGGTCACTTCGCCCTGCGGGGTATAGCCCAGGTGCATGGCGGTCATCACGATCCGGTTTTTGACCTCCATCCTGTTGATCTTTATGGGTGAAAACAGATAGGGAAAATCCATGGGGCAACCTCCAGTGATTTATTTGGCTTCACGTCTTGTTGAATGAAAAATCGGGGGGTCTATCAGAGCCCCCAAATCCGATCTCCCATTACGCTTTTTTGGGCAGCATACGGTACTTCCCACAAATAATCAATCCTCCAGCAGACCCTACGGCTCTTCAAAGCGCGTTTCCATCTCCTGTTTCATATAGGCCCGCTTGCGCAGAAATACCTTGATGCCGGCAAAAAAGGTAACCAGCCCGCCAAAGGCAAAAAGGATTTCGTAGAGATAATAACTCAGGTAGGTAAACCAGGAGACCCTCCGCTTTACGGATTGCTGCCATTCACGCTCCAGTTTATACAGGGATACGGAATAGGTGTGCTGTATGGCCCGGGGGGCGGTGCTTCCCTGCTGCATGTGCTCAAGCACACCCAGGAGACCCTCCTTTCCAAATCGAGCGATAAGATGCTCGGTGAAGCTTTTACTCTCTTCATAGGCCAGGATGAGTCTTTGCTTTTCCCTGGGAAACCCCCTTTCCAGCCGTCGAAGGGGAATGAATCGGCCGTTGAAGGCCGCCTTGTTAAGGAGTGAGCGTTTCTGGTCCACCATAATGTCCCCCATACCGTCACTGGCCCACTGGGCCACCCCTTCATCCAGCCATCTGGGCACCGGGACACGCGTTATGTGTTGGTGGATGAGCAAATGGCAAAGCTCATGCTTGAAGATGGCCCGGGTTGTGGAGGGATTTCCCTTGAGCTTTGACCAGTCCATGACGATCAATGCCTTTTCGGGTTCTGCAAAGGCGATAATCAGGGGGTTCCCTGACATCCTTTCAAATTGGGCCCCGTTGTTGACCAGGATTACGGTGGGGGAGCGAATCATCTGCCAGCCAAAGATTCCCTCCACCGCCTCTCTGATAAGGGGGTAGATCTCGGCCAGGTCTTCTGCCGCCCCTTTCAACCGGGGGGCGCACCATATGCGGACCCCTTCTGCCTCCAGCCGGTACACTTCCTCGGAATGAAGCGGCGAGGCCACACACAGGATAAACAAAATGCAGGGCAGGATGATATTGGGTCTTGCCACCGCCCTGACAGACCAGACCGATAAGGGGAAGGGAAACAAGGGGGTTACTCCTTTAACATGGAGATGGTCTATATTTGTAGTGAAAGTGCCGAAGCCATTTTCATATCATACCATGCCAGCTCGTGTCATGCCCCCCCGCATCATACTTGCCGGTTTGGCCTTGACACCTATGGGCATTTTATCTATATTCCATTTCTGAAAAAGGGTTTTTTATCAGCCTGTTATAAGTCCATGGAAAGGCATCTCTCATCAGCATGAATCCCATACGTATTGGACTTGATCGTTTGGGCGATGAATGGCCCGGCCGGTTTAAGGGACATCGGTTGGGACTTCTCGCCAACCAGGCCTCTGTGGACGGTCGATTGAACAACGCCAGGGATGTGCTTTCCCGCCGCTTTCCCGGACAGCTCAAGGTCCTCTTCGGCCCCCAGCACGGCTACGGGGGGGAGGACCAGGACAATATGGTGGAAACGCAAAATTCCACTGATAACACCCTGAATGTCCCTGTTTTCAGCCTCTATGCGCAATCCAGAGAACCGGATACCGGAATGCTTGACATGATCGACACGTTGATCATTGATCTTCAGGACGTGGGGACCCGGGTATATACCTTTGCCGCCACTCTGCTCAACTGTCTCAGAGCGGCGGCACAGGTGGGAATAGAAGTGGTCGTACTGGATCGCCCCAATCCCCTGGGAGGAGAAAGGGTGGAGGGCAACCTCCTGGATCCGGCCTGTTATTCATTTGTGGGACCTTACCGGTTACCCATGCGTCACGGCCTGACCATGGGGGAGATGGCCCGCCTCTTCAAGGGGGCCTTCGGCCTTGATGTATCTTTAGACGTAGTCCCCATGGAGGGATGGCGGCGAGACATGTTATGGTCCGATACTTCATTGAGATGGATAATGCCCTCGCCAAACATGCCCCTCCCTGAAACCGCCATGGTCTATCCCGGGCAGGTGCTCTGGGAAGGTACGAATATTTCTGAAGGGAGAGGAACCTGTCGTCCTTTTGAAATTTTCGGGGCCCCTTTTTTCGATGTACGGGCCATCAGGACCAGACTACCCGCTGAAGTGCCGCGTGCTTATACGCTTCAGGATTACCGGTTTCGGCCCACCTTCAACAAATGGGCAGGGGAATTATGCCACGGATTTATGATACACGTCCTTGATCCCCGCACCTATGAACCCTATCTGAGCTCTCTGACCCTGCTGAGTGCGATGATGAAAACCCACCCTTCGGACTTTAAATGGAGCGATCCACCCTACGAGTATGAATACAAAAAAAAACCCATTGACATGATAATGGGCGACGTATCCCTGAGGCACAGTCTTGAGTCCGGTGAACCCCTTCCCCGGATCAGGGACCGGTGGCTCCCGGAGCTTGAAGACTTCCTGGAATGGAGAAAACCCTACCTCCTCTACTGAAAATAGATCTTCACTCGCGGCAATCGGTCTAATACATGAAAAACAGAACCAAAACGGTTATATTGATTCAGGTTCTTCTATGCATTTTTTTGGCCTCCGCTGATCCATTTATCGATGGCGTCCTTATCAAACCGCCACACTCTGCCGATACGAATGGCCGGGATCTTGCCTTCGGCCGCATACTTGCATATGGTTATTTCGTGTAACTTAAGATACTTGGCTATCTCCTTGGTGGTCATAATCTTTGGCATGATACACTCCTTTTATATTTTGGATTTATACGATGATTCTGCGCGATAAACAGATAATCTATATTTTAGTAACGAAAGGATTTAAAGTCAACAAAAAATTCCGTTAATAACGAGTATTCAATCTAACATTAAAATGTTTGATCCTGTTTCGCTTTCACAGGCTCACTTCTGACAAATTAACAAGGTAACAGGACTATGCGTATCCGGAGGTTGTTCTTCTGGGCCTTTCTCTTGGGCCTTTTGCTTTGCGTTACGGGTTTGGGGAGTGACCCCAAAAAGGTCCGCCACGTGTATGACGGGGATACCATCTGCCTTGAGAACGGCTGGAAGGTTCGATACATAGGCATCGACACACCGGAAATCGACCCCGAAACCCATGAGGGTGAGTATTTGGCCCATAAGGCGCGCGCGTTCAACAAAGATCTTCTTGAAGGCGGCAGCATAAGGCTGGAGCGGGATATCATTGGAAAAGACCGGTATGGCCGGGCCTTGGCCTACATTTTCCTTAAGGACGGGCGGATGATGAATGCCTTGATGGTGGAAAAGGGGCTTGCCCATGTCATGACACATCCTCCCAACACAAAGTACAGGGCTCGACTGCTCAACTGTCAGCGACGGGCCATGCAGAGGGGTGTGGGAATATGGCGCAGGTTACCGAAGAATCAGGGTACACACTACACGGGAAACCAAAACTCGTATCGTTTTCATACCAATAACTGCCGCTTTGGAAAGCAAATTTCCAAGAGCAATCGCGTAGAATTCAATTCCCTCCATGAAGCCTTCTGGGCAGGCTACAGCCCTTGTAACGTCTGCAGGCCAGCCGCTGACCTGAAAGAATAGAAACCCAGGTGGAGAAAATCACCAGGCATATGCTCACTTCATCTGTTCCAGCCGTTTTTTGGCAGTGCCCGCTTCCCTTGATTGGGGATATTTGGCAATGAGCTTTTTTAAAAGGAGCTTGGAACTGGTCTTATCCTTTATTTCATAAAACGCCTTGGCCTGTCGCAGCAGGGCATTGGGGACCTTATTCCCTTTGGGATACTTTTTGATGACATTCTGATAGGCCAGTATGGCCTGTTCGTACTGTTTCAGGCCCATATAGCATTCCCCGATCCAGAACTGGGCGTTATCCGCAAGTGTGGACTTGGGGTACTTGTCGATAAAATTTTGAAATCCGGAGATGGCTTCCTCATACTCCTCGTTTTTAAATAGCGCCAGATTCACCTCATACAGGCGTTTTTCCGCGGATACTTCGTCCGCCTCCTCGGTCTCAGGTACCGGTATTGGGGTCTTTTCTGCCCTATCAGGTTCTTTTGTGGATACCTCTTCGGGCTGCTGATCCTGAATTTTCAATCCGAGATGGTCGTACACGCGATCGGTCTTTGCTTCCAGTTCGGCGATTTGAGCCTCCAGGTCTGAAACGCTTTCCTTCACCTGATCCTGTTCTGTGGTATCCCGCTCAATAGAGCGTTTTATCCAGTGGTTGTTTTCCTGTACCTGGCCGGATAGACGTTGGATCTCTGTTTTCACCTGATCCACTTCGGCCACATTGTCTGCCTGACGGTCCCGGATTGCCTGGAGCTCGGCGTTGAGCTTACCGGAGAGTTTTTTTTCGGTCTGGTCTTCCAGTTCGTCCACTCTTTTATTGAGAGCGACAAGCTGGTCATTGAGGTACAGGAATTCTTTCTGAGTGACGCAGGAACATAACAACAGGAGGACGCAGGTTCCAATC
>JAWLET010000104.1:0-8474 GCA_041685955.1 Desulfobacteraceae bacterium
TGGGTTTATCCAGGAGGTTTAAGGTCCCTTTCTGGATGCTGAGAATCCCCGCGATCAATTTGAGAAGGGTGGTTTTTCCCGAGCCGTTGGGTCCGATGAGAATAAAGAAATCCTCCCCATCCACCGAGAATGTAATATCTTTCAACACGGGGTATTCCCTGTAGGCATAATGAATGTGTGTGGCTTCAACTGCTAAGGTCATTGTCTGCTTCGCTTTAAAAGAATGATGAACAGGGGCGCACCGACCATGGCGGTAATCACCCCGGCAGGCATTTCCCCCTGGTCGGGAAGGGTTCTGGCCAAGAGATCACACAAGATCATATAGGTCCCGCCGCCCAGGATGCAGGCAGGTACCAGCACCCGGTGATCCGGTCCGAAAATGAGTCGCATGAGGTGAGGCATGACCAGACCCACGAACCCCACCGGACCACACTGAGAAACGGTGATGCTGACCATGAGGGAGGTGACCACCAGGAGCAGACCGGTGATCATGGTGATGTGTATTCCCATGGTATGGGCCACCTCTCGCCCCATGAGGAGGAGATTCATGGCATTTGAGAGTAAAAAAATGAGGATGCAGGAAGGAAGCAAAATGGCGGCAAGGACCCATACATTGTGCATGTCGCTCAAGGAAAGGTCTCCCATGAGCCAGAAGATGATGTTGTGAAGACGGGCATCATGGGTGATGGAGATCAAAAACATGATCAGGGCCCCGCAAAAGGCGTTGATCATCACTCCGGATAAAAGGAGAGTGTTCCGTCTGATCATGCTCTGTCCCGAGGACATGAGGAGCAGAAGCAGAAGTGTGGCCATGCTCCCGGCAAAGGCGGTGAGGCTCACCCCGGGAAAACGGGAGAGACCGGCGAGTATGCCCAAGATGGCGCCGATGCCCGAGCCGCTGGAGATCCCCAGTATGTACGGTTCCGCCAAAGGATTTCTGAGCAGGGCCTGAAATACCAGTCCCCCTACGGATAGGGCCGCGCCCACCAGGGCGGCCAGGAGAACTCTGGGGAGGCGGATCTGCCAGACGATGGTGTGGATCATGGCATGGTCGTCAGGGGCCTCCAGGAACGATTTGAGCACCTGAGTCAAATCAATGTGTGTGGATCCCATAGAGATTCCGAGGAAAATGGCCGTTATCAAAAGGCAGCTGAGAAGAAGTGAGACACCCAAAAGACGCCGTAAAAGTTGGGGAGAGGTATGGGTCACGGGGCCTCCTCAAACAACTCAGGATGGATCAGTCGGGCAAGATGTTCCAGTGCATCCACGAGACGGGGACTGGCCCGGTCAAAAAGGTTGGATTCTACCACAAAGACATTATGCTTTCGAACCGCGGGCAGATCGGACCATTTGCTCCAGCTGGTTTTTACCCTTTTGAAGCGTTCCCCCCTTGCCATGGAGGTAATGATCAGCACATCAGGCGCCAGGGCCAGGACCTGTTCCCGACTGAATCGGGGATACGCTGTGGGCCCTTGGGCAACATTTTCACCCCCCGCCAGAACAATCAATTGGTGAATGAATGTGGGGGTGCCCACTGAAACGATGGGGGTGATGCCGATCTGGAAAAAAACCCTGGGTCGGTGGGTTGTGGTTGCCACCCTTGATGTTACGCTCTTGATTCGGGACCGCATGGATGCTACGGTGGCTTCGGCCCGGGGTGAGGCATTGAGGATTTTTCCGATGTCCAAAAGGGTGTCCATGACTGCGTTCAGGTTTTTGGGATCCACTACATAGACCGGGATGTCCAAGGCCTGCAGCCGCTGGATGACCGCTTTTGGATTTCCATCTTTGGTCCCTAAACAAAGGTCCGGCTTCAGGGCCACAATTCTTTCCAGGTCCAGGTTTATGTAGGACCCGACCGATGGAAAGTCGTTTGCCTCAGGCGGAAAATCGCTGAATTGGGTCACCCCCACCAGGCAATCTTCCCGGTGTAATGCAAAAATAATCTCTGTTATACTGGGCGCCAGGGATACTACCCGCTTTGGCGTATCCGGCACTGTCACATGACGGCCCAGTTGATCGGTCAGCTCTCCGGCCTCAGCGTGAATCCCGAGGAAAAGCAGCAAATTGGCAATCATCAACCCTGTGGTTAGAAGATGTCTACGTATCATTTCAGGTTTTGAGCATCCCATTGCAGGTCTTGGGCTGCAGGGTTTTCAGTTTTCCCGTAAATTCTGGGGGAGCACAGGCAAAGACTCTAATATGTCGGATGGTGTTTTTCAATGGCTTGTTGTGGGTTTTTAATCCTGTGATCGGTTTTTGCAATAAAAATCGTAACCCCCATCAGATCTACCTCACTTTTTGCTTGCATTTCATGATGTTATTGTTTATAAATTTTTATTTGACTTGGATCCAGTCGGTGACCCTGTTTTGGAGAAGAACCTGATTTTTTAAGGGCCTTAATAACATTTTTTTCCCGGTAACCATTGCTTTTCTAATTTTTGAAGAAGATTGTGATGAGGCATCCTGAGGGGTAAGCACTTTACTTCGGATGCCTTGTTTTCTTTGGACGGCCAAAACCATGAAAACGTTTTCCGTTGGGGTAAAAGATAAGCCCATGGAAGAAATAGCGGCCCCACGACTGTCGGCTCAAGAGGCCCTGCGGTCGCTAAAGGTAGGTGGCCTGGATCGTGTGGTTGCGGTCCGGGTGGACGGCGTGCTCCGTGATCTTTCCTGTGAATTGGACCAGGAGGCCACACTGGAACCGGTTTATGTGCATACCGATGACGGTCTTCAGATCCTCAGACACAGCACCGCCCATGTGATGGCCATGGCCGTGAAGGAACTTTTTCCAGGAATAAAGGTCACCATAGGTCCGGCCATAGCCTACGGATTTTATTATGATTTCGATTATGAACGCCCCCTGAAGGAGGAGGACCTTCCCCACATAGAAGAGAAGATGAACGAGATTATCGAGGCGGATTTGCCGTTCACCCGGCAGGTGATGTCCAGGCAGGAGGCCATCGATTTTTTCAGTGCACAGGGGGAGACTTACAAGGTGGAATTGATTCAGGATTTAGGGGAAGAATCGGTTTCTCTGTATTCCCAGGGCAGTTTCACCGACTTGTGTCGGGGTCCACACATCCCGTCCACCGGGATGATCAAGGCCTTTCATCTTACCCATGTGGCCGGGGCCTATTGGCGGGGAGACGAAAACCGTCCTATGCTGAGCCGGGTCTACGGGGTGGCCTTTTCAGACCCCAAAAGCCTGAAAAAACACCTCCATCAGCTTGAAGAGGCCAAAAAGAGAAACCATGTGAGATTGGGGCCCCAACTGGGCCTCTTCAATACCTATGAGGAGATCGGGGCGGGCATGATCGTCTGGCATCCCAAAGGGGCCATGCTGCGCCATGTGCTGGAGAGCTTTGAGGTGGAGGAACATCTCAAAAGGGGATATGAACTGGCCCGGGGGCCGCAGATTCTGAAGACGGAGTTGTGGATAAAGTCTGGCCATTTTGAAAATTACCGTGAAAATATGTACTTTACCGAGATTGATGAGCAGTCCTATGGCATAAAACCCATGAACTGCCTGGCGCACATGCTCATCTACCGCTCAGACATACGAAGTTACCGGGACCTTCCCCAGCGGTATTTTGAATTGGGCACCGTCCATCGGCATGAACGATCCGGGGTCCTGCATGGTCTTTTCCGGGTCAGGGAATTTACGCAAGACGATGCGCACATCATCTGTACACCGGATCAACTGGATGGTGAAATCAAGGGCGTACTCGATTTTGTGAAGGATATCATGGGGATTTTTGGCTTTGAGTATGATTTGGAAATCTCCACCAGGCCTCAGAAATCCATTGGATCAGACCAGGATTGGGACCTGGCCACGGATGCGCTCATCAAGGCCATGAACGATACCCATCTCCATTACGATATCAATGAGGGTGACGGCGCCTTTTACGGACCCAAAATTGATGTGAAGCTCAAGGACGCCCTGGGCCGGAGCTGGCAGTGTGCCACCATCCAGTGTGATTTTGCCCTTCCCGATAAATTTGATCTGACCTATGTGGACAAGGACGGGGAGAAACACCGGCCGGTCATGATTCACAGGGTGATTTTGGGCGCCATCGAACGATTTATCGGAGTGCTCATAGAACACTATGCAGGAGCATTTCCCACCTGGCTGGCTCCTGTTCAGGCTATTGTACTCACAGTAACGGACCGGAACATCCCATATGCGCAAAGCGTCAAGGGGATGCTGGAGGATGCGGGTGTCCGGGTCCAGGGAGATTTCAGGAATGAAAAACTGGGATTCAAAGTGAGGGAGTCTCAGGTGCAAAAGATCCCTTATATGTTGATTATCGGGGATAAAGAGTGTGATAATGAACAAGTGACACCGCGATTAAGGAACGGTCAAAACCTTTCGCCAATGCCGGTGAAGGCGTTTGTTGACCGCATTAAAGATGAATGTAAGCAAAGGAGGTAACAGCCATAGCCAAAAAAACTGATGATGTCAGGGTGAACGAACGGATCCGTGCCGATACGATTCGACTCATCTCTGCCGATGGGAAACAGCTCGGTATTGTTCCTATTCATGAGGCCCTGAATGTGTCCAGGGAAGTCGGTCTGGATCTCGTGGAGGTAGCCCCCAATTCGGATCCCCCGGTTTGCCGAGTGATGGATTATGGAAAGTTCAGGTACCAGGCCCAGAAAAAGGCACAGGAAGCACGGAAGAAAAGCAAAGGGGGGCAACTCAAAGAAATCAAACTTCGGCCCCACACCGAGGAGCATGACTTAGGTTTTAAGCTCAAGAACCTGAAGAAATTTCTGGATAAGAAAAACAAAGTAAAGGTGACCGTTTTCTTCAGGGGTCGGGAAATGGCCTATACGGATGCGGGTGTGGCCATGCTCAACCGGGTGGCCGAAGAGGTCCAGGACGTGGGTACCATGGAACAGCCGCCCACCCGGGAGGCCAGAAACAGGATGACCATGGTCATTGTGCCCAAGTAGGCGCCCGGAGGTGACATCAGGTGGTGATGGCTGTAGGGAAGAATCCTTCTCAAGCTGGGGCGGATTGATCCTGACAGGGCGTGAATTTGTATGATGAATACGCGCTTTGGGGGTGCATGTTGAAATGAGCCAAAAAGGCTTGCTGCATGAAGCAACATCAGTAGGTTCCCCTCACAGGGGTGTGGAGTGCAGGAGAATAAAACAGAATGTGACGGGGAGGTCATTAATGCCCAAAATAAAAACAAACCGTGGCGCAGCAAAGCGGTTTAAGATCACGGGATCAGGTAAGGTTGTGAGGAATAAGGCATTTGCAAACCATATTCTCACAAAGAAGACCACGAAAAGAAAACGGAATCTGCGAAAGCCGGAACTGGTGGACGCCGCCAACCTGAAACAGGTAAGGAAGTTGATCCCTTATGGTTAATTGAATGAAAAATAAACGATATATCGAGGAGTTATAATGTCGAGGGTGAAAAGAGGCTATAAGGCCAGAAAAAGAAGAAATAAGGTGCTGAAAGCGGCGAAAGGGTACCGCGGGGGTCTCAGCAAGCAGTTCAGGACAGCCGAGATCGCCGTCAGCAGGGCGGGTATGTACGCCTACCGGGATCGGAGAACCCGCAAGCGGGATTTCCGTAAACTATGGATCGTGAGAATTAATGCCGCAGCCAGGGAAAACGGCCTGTCCTACAGCCGTTTCATCGGGGGGTTGAATAAAGTGGGGATTGCGTTGGACAGAAAGGTGCTGGCTGATATGGCTGTCAATGACCCTGCTGCTTTCTCCCGTCTGGCTGAAATGGCCCGGGTGTGAGGGAACCGGGTTTATGGCATAGACGATGAAAGCGCGACTCCTTGCACTTGAAAAAGCTGCCTCTGCAGAAATTCAGAAGATCGAAGATCCTTCAGAGCTTGAGAAATTCAGGATCAGATACCTGGGTAAAAAAGGTGAACTCACTTTATTGATGAAGGATGTGGGCAAGCTGCCGGACCGGGAACGTCCTGAAATCGGAAAACTCGCCAACCTCATCAAAGGCAATTTAACCTCTCGCGTCGATAAGGCAAAACAAACCCTTGCTGCGGGAAGGGATCGTAAAAAGGGCTTTCTGGATGTAACGCTGCCTGGAAGAGAACCCCAGCTGGGCCACCTGCACCCGATCACCTCGGTGATAATAGAGGTCTGCCAGATTTTTTCAAAAATGGGGTTCAGGGTGGTAAAGGGTCCCAATGTGGAGTTGGACTACTACAATTTCGAGGCCCTGAACATCCCCAAGGATCATCCGGCAAGGGATATGCAGGATACCTTTTACATTTCTGACAATGTGGTGTTGAGGACCCACACCTCTCCCATACAGGTCCGGGTCATGGAAACCCAACCCCCCCCGGTGAGTGTTATCGCCCCCGGAAAAGTCTACAGGCGGGATTCCGATGTCTCTCATACCCCCATGTTTCACCAGGTGGAAGGCCTTCTGGTGGACAAGGGCGTGACGTTCGGCGATTTAAAGGGAACGCTGTCCGGTTTTGTTCACCAGATGTTCGGGAAGGACACCCGGCTGCGATTCAGGCCCAGTTTTTTCCCGTTCACAGAACCCAGTGCCGAGGTGGATATTATCTGCGTGATATGCGGGGGCAAAGGGTGCCGGACGTGTTCCCACACCGGCTGGTTGGAGATCTTGGGTTCAGGTATGGTCGACCCGGCGGTGTATCGGTTTGTGGATTACGATGCCCATATCTATTCCGGGTTCGCCTTTGGCATGGGAATTGAGCGGATCGCCATGCTGAAGTATGGGATAGACGATATCCAGCTTTTTTTCAAAAATGAAATGAGATTCCTGAGGCAGTTTTAGACGTCATGAAAGTCAGTCTCAACTGGTTGAAAGAATATGTCCATATCGGGATGGCGCCCCCGGAGCTTGCCCATCTGCTCACCATGGCCGGGCTGGAGGTGGAGGGGGTGGAACCGGTGTGCCAGACCCTGGATAATGTGGTGGTGGGGAAGGTGCTGTCTGTGCGGCCCCACCCCAATGCGGATCGCCTCTCTGTCTGTCTGGTGGACACAGGAGCGGAGATACTGGATGTGGTGTGTGGGGCCCCCAATGTGGCGGAAGGGGTCCTGGCGCCCATGGCCTTGGTAGGCGGGCGGCTGCCCGACGGCCGGATCATGAAGGAGACGCGTATCCGGGGAGCGGTTTCCAGGGGAATGCTTCTGGCCGAAGATGAGATGGGCCTGACCGATGATCACAGTGGTATAATGGTGTTATCCCCTGAGACCCCGGTGGGGGCCTCACTCTCAGCTATCCTGGACCTTCCCGATTGGGTACTGGATGTGAGCATCACACCCAACCGTCCGGATTGTGCCAGCGTGGTGGGCATTGCAAGGGAGATCGCTGCGGCCACCGGAGCGGTCCTCAGGCGGCCGCGGATAGAACTCCGGGAGTCGGGTCCTCCCATAGAGGAGTTGACTCGAGTGACCATTCGGGATCCGGTGGGTTGCCCCAGGTATGCGGCAGGGATGATCCAGAATGTTGAACAGGGGACGGCTCCGTTCTGGATGAGATACCGCCTGTACCAGTCAGGGGTCAGGAGCATCAACAATCTGGTGGATGCGACCAACTATGTCATGCTGGAGATGGGACAGCCGCTTCATGCCTTTGACTATCATCGACTGAGAGAAAACAGGATAGAGGTGAGAAGAGCAAAAGCGGGGGAGGCGTTTACCACCCTGGACGGCCAACCGAGACGCCTGACGCCGGAAACCCTGATGATCTGTGACGGGGAGCGGTCGGTAGCCCTGGCGGGAATCATGGGGGGGCTGAACTCTGAAATCTTTTCCGGGACCAAAGATGTGCTGCTTGAGAGTGCCTTTTTTGATCCGGTAACCATCAGGCGTGCTTCAAAACAGCTGGGATTGTCCACCGAGGCATCCTACCGGTTTGAACGAGGGGTTGATGTGGAAGGGGTGGTGGAGGCCCTCAAACGGGCCCTGTCGCTCATATCCTCGCTGGGAGGGGGTACGGTGGCTACGGGTATGGTGGACAATTATCCACGGGTGCTTTCCCCTGAGGTGATCCGCTTCCGGCCCCGCGAGGCCAACCGAGTCCTGGGGACAGAGCTGTCAAAGGACGCCATGAGAGGTTATCTGCAGGCGTTGGAGATGGCGGTGGAGGAGGACGCTCAAGCCGAATTACGGGTCACCCCGCCTTTGTTCAGGGTCGATATTGAGCGGGAGGTGGATCTTGTGGAAGAAGTGGCCCGGATGAATGGGTTTGACAGGATCCCGGTCACCTATCCCAGGATCAGGCCCGGTGAAGAAGGGGAAGCCCCTGAACTCACCCTCAGGGAACACCTCAGGTCCACCATGGTCGGCATCGGTTTTAGCGAAATTATCACCTACAGCTTTATTTCGCCTGAGTCAGCCGATATACTGGGGGCTGACTCACAGAGTGAACTCAGGGCGTTTACCCCGTTAATGAATCCGCTTACCGTGGACCAGTCCGTGCTCAGAACTTCGTTGCTTCCGG
>JAWLET010000105.1:0-8459 GCA_041685955.1 Desulfobacteraceae bacterium
ATACCCGGCAAGTCTGATTCTGTCGCCCACCAGCTGCTCCAGGATGAAATGCCGCATCGTTTCCGCCAGATACTGGAGCGTATTATAGATGCGAAAGGCCTCGTATACCTCTTTTTCAAACGTGGCATATCCCACGTTTATAAAATTCCTTTTCCGATGAATGAATCTGAGCGGAATTCCCAAAAAGATATCCACCAGGTCTCGATATTGGACATATTGGATTCCCTGCAATCTGAATATCCGCTCAACGGCAAAGATCATTTTTCCCGCCTCAAGCCGTTTGGTCTCATCCAGCGCGCCCCATTCGCCTGACGCAAGGTAATCGGCGGCGGTAACACCTTCCGGTAGGCCCTCTTCCTGAAATTTCTTAAGGGCATAATAAAGCGACCCCCGGCTTATAAAGGCCTCGTCCAACTGTGCGTGGAGCGTGGTAGTCCCATCGATGATCTTGTGGCACATGGATCTTATCTGGAAAAGACGGCCCGCGAGGTCCTCTAAGATGAGATCCTCTCTTATGGCTGAAAGCATTACAAACGAAAAAACAAAAAAGGCATCCAGAAGTTCCTTGTCTTGGGGCCGTATGATCTCCCGAATGGATGCATAAGATATTTCTCCCCGCACATTATGATGAAACAGGCTGTGGTGCCTGATCAGAAAAATGAAGTATTCCTTTCCTTTTTGATCCAGATGATACTTTTCGGCCAGGTTTTCTTTTTCGATGAACAGGGCTCCCGCGCTTCCGACTTCTGCCGGATTGATCTCATCGGCATACTTTTCTCTCAAGTAAGGGAGCCTTCCTACATCCTGAAATATGAAGGACTTGGCAAGGGCGTCCAGCAAAGAAACATTGTGACTGATTCCCTCCACGATTTGGCACAAATTTTCCAACTGGGATGTACTGAGTCCGATGATGCCCACGGCCATGGGACCGAATTCCTTCTGGGCACGCCGATGCAAAAATTCCCGGTCCTGAAAATTCTGTTTGTTCCGTGTCACCAGGGCCTGAAACTTTCGGGTTGCGGCAATGATGTAATCTGTAACCGGGAGGCTGAGATATAGCCGACCCGTAATATTCACATCTTTGAGTGCGGTAAATTCGGGAATTAGAAAATCGAGTACCATTGGGGCGTGGTGAAAAAGGAGGTCCAGATCGGTAAACAGATGCTCGGGACGGAAGATCACCCGGAGCAGGCTGTCTCTCAGGGTCTCTCTCAATGCTTCAGCCTTCTGGAACCACGCAATCTGTTTTGCAGGCAATGCGGGGGGAGATTCAGCATCTTGAATAAGGGCCAGGTGACTCTGATAAAAGGTTTCCAGATTGCCAAAAAGGGTGTTCAGTGCTTTTAGATCGGGGAGGGGAATGTCAGCCACAGGGCGATTCGCCAATTCCTTTAAAAGGAGGTCCAGCGTATCCAGGTTTTCCCCCATATCCTTATAATCGATTTCCAAGACCCCTCTCTCCCGGCTGGATACGCTGATTTGGAATCCTGTACCCACGATAAAGGAGGAGCGGCTTTGTTCCAGTTGTGCACGAAATCGATTGAGGATATCCAGGTCAAGGTAATTGATATTAATGGCCCGTGCTTCGCCCTCTACCTTTTCTATGTGCGCCTCAACATTTCCCGGTTCCACTTCAGTAAGAATGGGGTTGAAGTTAATGATTTTACCCCGTCCCAGGCTGACCGCAATCCAGAGGAGTACAAATATATTTCGACTGTCCATCCGTTGAAAAAGATGCCCGGTCCCATGGAATTCCGTTTCCAGAAACCGTCGGTAAAATCGCGGCAGTTCCAGGGGATCAAATTTCAGGTACATCTTTTCGAACTCTTCCACGGTATGGATAAGCCTCAACACATTTTCGATTCTCGTCAGTTTCACCTCATCATAGTCGGCCAGAGACTCCTTCTCCATCTCCCCTTTTCGGGGCAATTCGGGCCACTCATAAAGGAATTCAAAATAACCCATCATCATGAGGACTTTCCGGATGATCTTGTTGTGTATCCCGCCCATGGCAGTGATCTTTTCATCCAAAAGCTGGTCCCAGTCCAGTTCCTGGTTTACGATCACCCTTACCGTAGACTCATACAGATCAAAAAGCTCTTTGAGCTGCTCAGGCGAGAGTTCTGCGCCCCCGGCCGCTTCGGTTTCTGCAAGAGTCATCACCCGACAGTAACGCAGCAGGTTAAGGGCCTCCTGAGGATCATACCCCTGTGCCATATCTGAAACGGGTTTCAGGGTTTTCTCGGTCATCTTGCCTGAAATAATGCGGCCAAAGTGCGTATGGCCCAGGACAATCAGGAGGATCTCCCTCAACTCATCCGAATCAAATCCGAAAAAGGTGAGTGCTTCGAGGTTTTCAATGACGCTCGTGGTGGGTCCTTCAATGTATTCCGGGTTGAGGTAACCCCTGATCCGTTCCAGGCGCTTGATTTTTGAGATGAGCTTGATCACATGATTAAAAGCACCGAACCGCCGGTTCCGATTTTCAAGCGGCTGCTTGAGCCGATCCACAAACACCTGGGGCAATGTCCGGTGGGTTCCCTTTTTCAGGCCTTCAAGAATCCTTAAGGTCCTGATCAAAAACTCAAAGGAATTCCGGTATTCAGCCACCAGTTCAATGGGACATCCGCTCAGGCTGGATTCCATGACC
The DNA here is from genome assembly GCA_041685955.1 of Desulfobacteraceae bacterium. Lineage (GTDB taxonomy): Bacteria > Desulfobacterota > DSM-4660 > Desulfatiglandales > Desulfatiglandaceae > JAIPDZ01. The sequence continues at coordinate 2,651 of JAWLET010000105.1, forward strand.
TCCTGTTTTACATCTGTTCGTGTGGCTTTCAACGGCTTTTTGCAGCCCAAATACACCATCATGCACTCGGGGATATAATCGGTGAAAGAAAGCCTGTCTTCCCAATCCCGCCTGACCGGTTCGGGGAGTATGGGATTGAGATAAGTCTGGTCAAAAAAGATGGATAAAAGCCTGCCCCAAGTTTTTTTCTGGTCCACGTTAAAAGGCCATTCCACGAATCTGCTGTTGAAATAGGGAAGCCGATCTATCTCCTCCACGGACATCTCTTCCAGAGCCCGTCCCTGCAGCAATTGATCCACAATATCCTGGATCACATAACGACCGTCTAAATACTTCTCCAAATCAGAGATATTGACCTCAACGCGATGGTCTTTGATGCGGTACTTTTTCTTAGTGGCGAAGATGTGGGTAAAGAGGGCGAAACGTTTCTCCTCTAATTCGGTCTTGAAGTTAAGCTCTGTCTTTTGCTTGGTATTCCCGGAAAGATGGTCGGCGATAATAAAGATCTCACCATCAGCGTTCAATGCATCATATATTTTCCAGAGGATATAAATGCAATGCTGGTCAAGCCGTTTCTTGGACAGGGCCGCCTGATTGAGGACACCGGACTGCTGCATGAGAACGACCTCATACAAATCACTCGTCAATATGACCAGGTCAAGGGGCGCATTTACCGTTTTGAGTTTTTCCGGGGAATCCAGCACAAAGAAATGATGTTCCCGAAACTGCAGGGACAGTTCCTGTACAATCAAGTCGTCCCGGGAACTAAAAATACCGACATACTGGTGCTCTTTGAGATTTTTCTTTATATGGAGACGAACAATATTGGTGATTTCAGTCACCTTGGCCTTTACGTGGGTCAAGGTGTCGGAAATGAGGTGAATCGGAATCAGGTAGTAGGGTTTCCCAAAACGTGAAAACCGTATGAGGAGCCCTATCTTTCTGTATATTTCATTGAGGGACTGGTAGTTGGCCTTCACGTCTTCGGGGTCCTCAAAGGAAATGGAATTCAGTTTCTCGATTTCCTTTGAACTGAGCCTGTCGTAGTCCTCAAAGAGCCCCAAGCCATAGGCGTTTCCGCCGAATCGGCTCCTGAGCTGGGAGGGGTGTCTGAAGGACGCAATGGTTCCCAGGGGCACAAAGGCAGGATCAATCCCGAAGGCCTCATAGTTTTCAGGTTTGATGAATTGAAACGGGCCTTCCTGCCAGAAGGTCCCCTTGGGAAGGGAATCAGTAGAACCCATCACACTCAGGTCCTTTATTGAACGATGTTGGACACGGAAGCCGGTCTTTTAAATGTCCGAAACCTAAAAATCGGTACTAAAGTCATAATACTCGGAAAACGCCAGCTGAAGATACTGTCCGAAGCGGTAGGAAGGAGATATATGGCCGTTTTAAAGCCACCTCTTGCGACGTTTATAGGCCTTTACATCCTTATATGATTTGAGCGTCCCTGATGCAGCGGTTCCCAGATAAAACTCTTTCACATCCGGATTTTCTCTCAACTCTTCGGCACTGCTTTCCATAACGATTTTGCCGTTCTCCATCACATAGCCGTAATGGGCGATCTGTAGCGCCATATTGGCATTCTGTTCCACCACCATCAGCGTGCTGCCTTGTTCTTCATTGATTCGCTTGATGATCTGGAATATCTCTTTTACCAGGAGCGGGGCCAGACCTAAAGAAGGCTCATCCAGTAATAAGAGTCTGGGGTGGGCCATCAGGGCCCGACCGATCACCAGCATCTGGAGTTCACCGCCACTGCAATACCCGGCCATGGCCCTTTTCCTGGCCAGAAGCGCGGGGAAGTAATAATAAACCAGATCCAGATCCTTTTGATAGGGCTTCCCCCAGCGCGTGGCCGTACCCACCCGCAGGTTCTCTTCCACGGTTAAATACTTAAATTCCTGCCGCCCTTCCAGGACCTGAATGATCCCTTTACGGGTAATCTCTTCGGGTGAGGAATTTTGAACCGATTTTCCGTCATATTCGATGGACCCTTCCGTCACTTTGCCGTTTTCAGGCTTGAGCAGACCTGAAATGGCCTTTAAGGTGGTGGTTTTTCCGGCCCCGTTGCTCCCCAACAGGGAAACGATCTGCCCCTCCCGGATGGTGAGGGACACCCCTTTGAGCACCTGTATGACATCGGAATAGACCACACTGATATTATTGATCAGCAGCCTGACGTTACCTTCCATACCCCGAAACCTTCCTTACGGCTTATCTTTTCTATATTAATAGGAAAAAGGCCAGAGCCTGAAGCTTGACCGCACAATACGCCAGACCTCTGCCAGGCCTTTGGGTTCAAAAATGATAAACAGGACGATGGCCAGCCCGTAAATGAACTCGCGGAGCGGGGCGATGGTCAGAGCCGACCCGGTGGACGCCCCGATATTCATAAGATATTCTGTACTCATACTCAATATTTCATTCAGGAACACAATAAATACGGAACCGAACACAGCCCCCGGAATGCTCCCCAGGCCCCCGATGATGATTATGGCCACATATTCGATGGACAACCCCAGGTTAAAGGGTTCCGGGGTGATGCTCATCATATAATAGGCGTAAAGGGCGCCGGCAAAGCCCGCATAAAAAGAACTGATGGCGAACGACAACAGCTTGTAGGGAAATACCGGGATCCCCATCCCCTCTGCGGCCCGGTCATTATCCCTGATGGCGATGAACGCCCGGCCTATCCGGCTTCGAATCAAATTGACGGCTATCCAGATCATGAGGACAAAACATATAAATACCACATAAAAAAAGGCCCTGTCCGTACCCAAATCCAGCCCGAACAAAGATGCGCTGGGGACCACGATACCCATGGCCCCGCCGGTAAGGCTCTCCCACTGCACCAGGACATAATCTACAATGAATTGTCCGGCCAAGGTGGCGATACACAGATAAAGGTGCTTGAGCCGTGCAGAAGGAAGTCCGAAGATCATTCCCACCCCCGAAGCCACTACCCCGGCCAGGGGAATCGACAACCAGAATGGAAAACCCAATCTGGTGACGAGAATGGCCCCGGCATAGGCCCCCACACCGAAAAAGGCGCCATGCCCCAGGGAGATCTGACCGGTATACCCGATAAGGAGATTCAACCCCACCGCGGCAATGGCATAAATGCCGACGGTATTGAGGATATAAAGGAAGTAGGCACTGCTGATGAAGGGGACAACCGCAAACAACAGCAGAATGCCGATCCACATCCAGAGCCGGCCGAAGTCCGTACTGAAGATGGCCAGTTCCTCATTGTAACTGACTTTGAAATTGCCGCAGGGATGAAACTGTAGCTTGCGCATGTTCCGTTACACCCTTTCTATCTCTACCAGTCCAAACAGCCCATAGGGTTTCACCATGAGAATAAAAATGAGGACAATATAGGGAATAATCTCCCTCAGCGACGTGGAAATATAACCGCCGGTAAAGCTCTCCAGAAGTCCAATGATGATGCCTCCGAGTATGGCGCCCCCGATGCTGTCCAGCCCGCCTAAGATCACCACCGGAAACACCTTGAGGCCTATGGAGCTCAATTCGTGTACATTGATCCCGTTGATAATGCCCAACACAATCCCGCTGATGGCACAGACCAGTCCCGCAATGGCCCAGGACAGGGCAAATACCCGCCGGACATGAACCCCGAGGGAAAGGGCTGCGGGCTGATTGTCGGCCACGGATCTCATATAGATCCCCTGAGATGAATATTTAAAAAAGAGGCCGAACAGAATGAGAAAAACGATACCGATAATGAAGGCCGCCACATAGACAGAGGGGATGCCGATGGCCCCCCATCGAAAGCTAAGCGCTTCAGGCAGAAACTCCGGATAATCGTGGATGTCCCCGCCGAAGATAAACAGCAGCAGGCCCCTGAACATCAGGGCCAGCCCCAGGGTCAGCATGATCACCTGAATCAGGTCCTCCCCAATCAGGGGACGAAGAAAGAATTTCTCCAAAATAAACCCTAAGGTAAAACTGCCGATCATGGTGAACGCAAAGGCCAGAAGGATGGGCAGCCCGGCCCAGGCGGAGAGGGCCAGAAATACAAAGGCCCCGATGGCCATAAGTTCGCCGTGGGCAAAGTTGAGCACGCTGCTGGACTTGAAGATCATGACAAAACCTAAGGCCGAAAGCGCATACAAAAATCCCAATGACAGACCGTTTACGAGAAGCTGAAGAAAAAATTCCATATCCGGTTCATCCCCCTTGCCTAAACGGTCAGTATTTTGACCGTGGTCTCTATGGTTCCCACTGTACCGTCTCTATAGCGCACCTGGCCCTTTATGGGCAGTTCGGTCTTATCGGAGTACATGGCATCAATAAGCGCCTTGTACTCTTCAAACACAAACCCTCGCCGCACCTTTCCGGTCCGGGTCAGTTCCTCATCATCCGCATCGAGGAGTTTATACAACAGAATGATTTTGATTAGTTTCATGGGATCGGGCAACTGGGTATTCACCTCAGTTACTTCCCCCCGAATCAATTCCTCCACCGCGGGTTGCTGGGAAAGATCGGTGTAGGTGGTATACGGAATTTTTCTATCTTCCGCCCAGTTCCCCACATTTCCAAAATCAATATTGATGAACGCGGTGAGGTATGGCTGACCTTCTCCCCATATGACTGCTTCCTTTACGTAGGGGCTGAATTTGAGTCGAGTCTCAATGAAGTCCGGTGAAAAGGCCTCTCCTTCAACAGTCCGCATGATGTCCTGTTTCCTGCCGATGATGAGGAGATGACCGTCCTCGTCGAAATAGGCCGCATCACCCGTATAAAACCAGCCGTCTTTCAGGGCCTCGGCAGTGGCCTCCGGGTCCTCATAATACCCCACGAAGTTGGACTTGCTCTTGACCAGCACTTCCTGGTCATCCGTGATCCGGACCTCGGTACCGGGGAGCGCTTTGCCCACGGTTTCAGGCTTGACCTCATGGTCGGGTTGAACCTGAAATATACCGCATGTCTCGGTCAGACCGTAGCATTGTTTCATGTTCAGGCCGTTGGCCCTGAAAAACTTGATCACATCCGGACTGATGGGATGCCCCCCGGTATAGGCCGCACGAAAATTAAGGCATCCCACCCGGTCCATAAGGGCCCGGGCCACGAGCCGATTGGAAATCCACCGCCAGAATTTCAGTCTTGAAGAAATGGGCTTACCTTCCGATTCCAGCTCCACCACCTCTCTTCCCACCCGCTGGGCAAAATTATACAGCCCGCGTTTGATGAAACTGGCATCGTTTATCTTGACCCGGATCTTGGACGCCAGGTCCTCCCAGAACCTGGATGAACTGATCATCACGGTGGGACCGATTTCCCTGAAATCCTCAGTCGCAGTTTCAAAGGTCTCGGGGAAATTCATAACCAGGCCCCCACACAATGTTATCCCCGCACCCCACATCTGGTCCACAATCCAGGCCGTAGGGGTAATGGATATCCAGTTGTCTTCAATGCCGATGGGGGCGGTCTGGATCCATTTTGCGGCCATGTCCGTAAAGTTCATATGGGCCAGCATCACCAGCTTCGGAACCCCGGTGGTCCCGGAGGTCATGAGCATCAGGGCCACATCCTCCGGGTTGCCTTCCCACAGTTCCTTGATAAAAAGCTCGGGTTCCTCCTTATCCAACTCCTCGCCCAGCTCAAGCAACTGACTGAAGCTGATCAGCCACGGGTCATCCCCGTACGTCCGCATACCGGTGGGATCGATATAGATGACATGCCGGGTATATTGCAGCTCTTCTTTCACAGTTAGGAGCTTATCCACCTGTTCCTGATCCTGAGCAAAAACATAAGTGGCCCGAATCCGACCTAAACCTCC
>JAWLET010000106.1:0-8437 GCA_041685955.1 Desulfobacteraceae bacterium
CGGCCACCACCCCACTGAAATCTTGGCCACACTGAAAACCGCTAAGGAATGCTGGCCGGAAAGACGGTTGATTGTGGTGTTTCAACCCCATAGATACACCCGGACCCGGGACCTGTTTGAGCGATTCGTCCTCTGTTTCAATGATGCGGACATCCTCATGATCAGCCCCATATATGCGGCAGGAGAAGCGCCCATTGAAGGCGTCAGTGCAGAACAATTGTGCCAGGGGATAAAGGAACACGGGCATAAGGAGGTGATCTGTTACCAACAGGAAAATGAACTCCTCCAGTACCTCTCCCCCCTCATTGAAAAAGGGGATCTTATCCTGACGCTCGGGGCCGGCGATATTCACAAGACCGGTGAGAGAGTCCAGGCACTGGTAACCCGAAAAGGAAGGGTCTCCGGAAACAGGAAAAAGACGGCCCCTGTTGCCCCGGATGCGGATGTATGGAAACGCGACACAAAAGGGACCTTGAAATGAGGCTCGGTGAGGGATTGAGCTGGGACAGCCCCATGACGGGGTATACCACGTTTCAAGTGGGGGGAGCGGCAGAGGCATTTTATCGGGCCACCGACCTCATGGGACTCTTAAAACTGGTCGCATACTTGATCAACGAGGACATTCCTTATCTGGTGATAGGGAGAGGGAGTAACCTCCTGGTAAAGGATGCGGGTATCAGGGGAGTGGTCATTCACCTCAGCGGATCGATGGCCGGTATCGAATATGAGCGCAGGCAAGGTACCGTAATGGCCGGCGCCGGATTGTCCATCCAGGAGCTGCTTTCTGAGTGCCGTGACCGGGGCCTGGGCGGCCTGGAGTTCTTAGCCGGGATACCGGGTACCGTAGGGGGAGCCGTGGCCATGAACGCGGGGGCCTTTGGAAATGAAGTGGGGGAGCGGGTGGAGGCGATTCGTGGGGTCACTCCTCAGGGCACCGCCATTCAAAGGGAAAAAGGGGAACTCAGATTCTCCTATCGCAATCTGGAATTGGACCCGGGCACCATCATCACCCAGGTCCGCATCCGATTGGAGCCCAGGCCCAGGGAGGCTGTTTCCGAGGGTATCGCCGGTTACCTCAGACAAAGAAAGGCCCTTCAGCCCCTGGATTATCCCAGTGCGGGTTCTGTGTTCAAAAACCCTGTGGACGATTATGCCGGCAGGCTCATAGAAGCGGCCGGATTGAAAGGCAAAAGGGTGGGCGGGGCCATGGTCTCGGAGAAACATGCCAACTTTATTGTCAATACAGGAGGCGCTACCGCGTCCGACATACTGGCCCTGATGCGTTTGATTCAGCGGGAAGTGAAACGCTTTTCCGGCATTCGACTGGAGCCGGAAATACGGATTGCGGGAGAATAACCATGAAACGGCGGTCCCCAATAACGAGAAGGCCCAGCAAGGAAACGCCGGTGCAAGGGACCTCCATGGAGGATACCCTGCGTGGGCTGGGATCCCGTGTTTTGAAGATCCTTGTGGTGCTGTCCATTATTACGGTCTTGAGTGTCTCGTTTCTGTCTATTTATCACTACCTGCTGAGGTCCCCGCATATGAAACTGGAACGGGTGCAGATCAAAGGAGTGGATAAACGATTCCGAAACGAATTGATCGCCCTGTGCGGGGTCAATGCTGAGCCTAATTTGCTGGCCCTGAAGCTGGGAGAGTTGAAACAAAGGATTGAGGCACATCCGTGGATCCGATCTGCCAGGCTGGAAAGGCGGTTTCCCCATACCCTGATCATCGAGATTCAAAGGCAGGTCCCTGCAGCGATCCTTTTGTCAGATAAGTTGTATTACCTCAACCCCTGGGGAGAGGCATTCAAGGCGGTTTCCCGGACCGAGGATGTGGATTTTCCCGTTATTACCGGAATTTCACAGGATGTGGCCTCTGAAAAAGAACGTCTCAAAGCGGTGGCTCAGATTATGAAAATTCTAAGATCAGAGACAGGGCCCTGGTCCGCGGAAAAACTTTCAGAGGTAAATGTCAAGAAACATGGCCGGGTGTCCTTATACTACTCTCATTTGAAAGCGGAGATCCGATGTGACTGGCACAATTTATCAACCAAAATGCCGGGATTGCGCCGGGTGGCCGATCATCTTGAAACATCTGGAAAGCTGAACCGGGTGAGCCGGATAGACCTCAATTATGCAGATGGCGCCGTGGTCTCCTTTGAAACGGGTTGACGGGCATTTTCTGAATGGAATGTAAACCACACAAGAGGTAAAGCAAAAAATGGCCGGGGAAATTATTGTGGGGCTTGATATCGGTACCACTAAGATCTGCGCGGTGGTGGGTGAAATACAGCCGGACGCCGTTGAAATCATCGGTATTGGCAGCCATCCGTCAGAAGGTCTCCGAAAAGGGGTGGTCATCAATATTGAAGACACCGTCAACTCCATAAAAGAGGCTGTGGAAGAGGCTGAGACCATGGCCGGGTGTGAGATAAGCTCTGTATACGCGGGCATCGCCGGTGGACACATCAAAGGGTTTAATACGCCCGGTGTCATTCCCCTCAAGGAAAAGGAGGTGACCAAAAAGGATATCCAGCATGTGATTGAAGCGGCCAGTGCAGTGGCCATTCCCATGGATCGAGAGGTCATACATACCCTGGTTCAGGAATTTATCGTGGATGACCAGGACGGGATTATGGATCCTCTGGGGATGTCCGGGGTCCGGTTGGAGGCCAAGGTGCACATTGTGACGGGTGCGGTTACCTCCGCACAAAATATCATTAAGTGTGCAAACCGGGCCGGACTCGATGTGTACGATATTGTGCTGGAATCCCTGGCCTCCAGCGAAGCGGTCCTGACCAAGGAAGAACGTAACCTGGGATCAGCCCTCATCGATTTCGGGGGCGGCACCACGGATCTGGCGCTCTTTTCCAGAGGCGCCATCAAACACACCTCTGTACTGGCCCTGGGTGGAGACAACCTGACCTATGACATTGCGGTGGGGCTTAGGACCCCAAAGCTGGAGGCGGAAAAGATCAAGCTAAGATATGGGTGTGCTCTATCGTCTTTAATCGGCAGGGATGAAACCATCGAGGTACCGGGTGTGGGGGGGCGAAAACCGAGGACCTTGTCCCGTCAGATTCTGGGAGAAATTTTAGAGCCCAGGGTGGAAGAGATATTTTCTCTGATTTATGGCGAGCTTTTGCGGTCGGAGTACGAAGATCTGGCCAGTTCCGGGGTGGTGATCACAGGAGGATCTGCGGAACTGGCCGGTGTGAGTGAGATGGCGGAACAGATATTCGGGGCCCCGGCACGCGTGGGATACCCGGAGGGGGTAACCGGCCTGACAGAGTTGGTGAACAAGCCCATGTATGCCACTGGTGTGGGTCTTATCCTGCATGGGGTCAAAGCGAGTAAGCAGAAGAAAAAATTCAGAATCAGGGACAGCAATATCTTTCATCTGGTGATGGCAAGGATGAAAAGATGGTTTAAAGATATTGTTTAACCTCAATTTCAAAAAGGAGGGACATCATGAAATTTGAGTTTGTGGAAGAGGTGGAAAGGAATTTTTATAACGCCAGAATAAAGGTTGTGGGAATTGGGGGCGCCGGAGGGAACGCCGTCAATAACATGATCAACTCCAACTTGCGGGGCGTGGATTTTGTGGTGGCCAATACGGACTGCCAGGATCTTGATCGGTCCCTTTGCTCCAGAAAAATCCAGTTGGGCCCCGCCGTCACCATGGGGCTCGGTGCGGGCGCCGATCCCGAAATTGGACGGACTTCGGCGGAAGAAAGCCTCACCGAGTTGCAGGAATCCCTGGAAAGATCCGACATGGTCTTCATCGCCGCGGGCATGGGTGGCGGGACAGGTACGGGGGCTTCGCCGGTGGCGGCCCGTGAAAGCAAGGAACGGGGGGCCCTTACGGTGGCGGTGGTCACAAAGCCTTTTGAGTTTGAGGGCAAAAAACGCATGAAACGGGCCATGGAGGGGATTTCGGCGCTTAAAAAGGAAGTGGACAGCCTTATTGTAATTCCCAATGAACGACTGAAAACACTGGGTGAAAAGGCCACCCCGTTTAAGGAGCTGTTCACCAAGGCCGACGAGGTGCTTCTGCAGGCGGTGAAGGGGATATCGGATCTCATCATGAGCAACGGGTTTATCAATCTCGACTTTGCCGACGTAAAAAAGGTGATGGAAGAGATGGGCAGCGCACTCATGGGCATGGGCCGGGCCAGCGGTGAAAACCGGGCGGTGGAAGCGGCCCAGCGGGCCATAAACAGCCCCCTCCTGGAAGACATATCCATTGACGGGGCCAAAGGGCTGCTCATGAACATCACCGGGCCGTCGGATATGACCATGGAAGAGGTGGACGAAGCCTCCAATTACATCAAAAATGAAGTCAATGAACAGGCCGAAGTGTTCTGGGGAATGGTTTTTGACGATAATCTGGATGACGAGGTTCAGATTACGGTCATCGCCACCGGTATAGACGGCCCGGTCAAAGAGACGGAAAAAGACAGGGGTCATCTCAGGTCGGTAGTGAATGACGCCCCTGCCGGAGTGGTCCAGGATTATGACAATGTGGTCAGGCTCAGGGAAGTGACGCCTGAAGATGCACAGGAAGAATGGACCGTAAAGGTGAATGGCGTGAATCTGGACACGCCCACCTTTCAGAGGAAAAATGAAAACCCGGCGACAGGTCCCCAAACAGAAAGATCGAGGAAACGGGAGAAAAGGAGTTTTCTGGACAGGTTGCGCTTCAAGGACAATCTCGATTATCCCACCTTTCTCAGGGCCAAGGCGGATTGATAAGTGAGATCCCGGTAATCAGGGAGGGAGGTCCTGTAATTCGTGTCCGGTGATATTATTTCCCTTTATCGCGCCAGACTGATGGCTGAAAAAGGGACCGTCATCAAGGATTGGGGAGGAAAGCTGCGTGTGGCCCTGGCCTATCCCAATGCCTATCGTCTCGGTATGAGCAATCTGGGCTTCCAGATCGTCTACCGACGGTTAAACCACCGGCCCGATGTGGTGGCGGAACGTGTTTTCCTGCCCGAAGGTGAAGAAATGTCCCTCTACCTTCGCTCAGGGAAGCCTCTGCTATCCCTGGAATCCCAAACACCCCTATACCAGTTTGATGTGGTGGCCTTTTCCCTTTCATTTGAAAACGACTACCCCAATATTCTCACCCAGCTGGAGATGGGAAAAATTCCCATCCTCCAGGAAGAGCGGCAGGATACCTGGCCCCTGGTGATGGCGGGCGGAATTACCACTTTCCTGAATCCGGAACCTTTGACCCCATTCATGGATTTTTTTCTTTTGGGAGAGGCGGAAAAAAATCTGGATCCCCTCCTGTCCCTTCTTTGTGAAGCCAGATCCGAAGTAGAGGAAAAAACGGCGCTTATGATGGCCTTGGTGAAAAAGGTGGAGGGTCTCTATGTCCCCTCCTTTTACACCGTAAAATACGCCGAGGACGGCACGCTGGCCGCGTTTGAGCCCAACGTGTCAGAGGTCCCGGAAAAAATAACAGTGCCCCGGGTCTCCGAAGATGCCTTCTCCGGCTCATCGGTCTCAACCTCCCTGATTACCACCCCCCTTGTGGAGTTCGGCGATCGGGCCCTCATCGAACTGGGAAGGGGATGCGGTCGTTCATGCCGGTTTTGCGCGGCCGGCTACGTGTATCGCCCGCCCCGTTTCCATAATGAACACAATCTTGGGTCATGCATGGACAAGCAGATGCTAACCTCCTCACGTCTGGGCCTGTTGAGCGCCGCAGTATCCGACACCCCCGGCATCGAAGCTCTGACCACCCGAATCATAGAAAGTGGAAACAGCTTTTCGGTGTCGTCGCTGAGGGCGGACACCCTGACCCATAGACTTTTGATGAATCTCAAGGCCAGCGGCCAACGGACCGTGGCCATTGCTCCGGAGGCCGGATCTGAACGGCTTCGAAAAGTCATCAATAAGCATTTGACCCAGGAACAGATCATTGCCTCCGTGCGCACCATTGCCGGGTGTGGCGACTTCACACTCAGGCTCTATTTGCTCATCGGTCTTCCCACTGAGACCGAGGCCGATATTCAGGAAATAGTGGATCTGATCAAAATCATTAAGCACCACATGATAAAGGCGTCCACTCCCCGCGGCACCATAGGACGGATCACCTTGAGCGTAAACTGCTTTGTGCCCAAGCCGTTCACTCCGTTTCAGTGGTTTCCCTTGGAGGCGATGGAGTCCCTTAAAGGGAAACAGAAGCAGTTGCGGACATCGCTGCGCAAAACCGGGGGAATCAGGGTCAACACGGATATTCCCAAATGGGCCTATGTTCAGACCCTGCTGTCCATGGGAGATCGGCGGGTCAGCCGTATCCTGTTAAAGGCCCATGAGTGGGGCAGGGACTGGAACAAGGCGTTGAAGTATTCTGATGTGAACCCCGACTTTTTCGTGTACCGGCCCAAAGGGCTGACCGAAAGGCTGCCCTGGGAGTTTATTGATCACGGGATTTCAAAAACCCATCTTCTGCACGAGCGTGACGCGGCCCTCAGAGGAGTGGAATCGGAGCCGTGTCACGTGGGCTCGTGTTCCCGGTGCGGGGTGTGCCGGCCGAAGCGGCCTGACAAAGGAGAATGGCAAGGTGTTGCGTAAACTGGTGGTGGGGCCTTATCAGGCCAACTGTTATATACTGGGATCAAAGTCTAACAAGGAAGGTGCGGTCATTGATCCCGGAGACGAGACGTTCCGTATTGTAAAGGAAATTTCCAAACTGGGGCTGACCATCCGCTATATCCTCCTCACCCATGGGCACATGGATCATACCGGGGCCGTGGCGGAACTGAGACGGATTACCCAAGCGCCGGTATGCATACAGTCTTTGGATGCAGCGGGACTGGGCTTTCAACCCGATATGCGACTTTATGACGATCAGAAGATTCCACTTGGCGGGTTTCACCTGTCAGTGCTTCATACGCCCGGGCACTCACCGGGCGGGGTGTGTTTTCATGCCCCGGGCGTGGTCTTCACCGGGGATACGCTGTTTGCCGGTTCCATCGGAAGGACCGATCTTCCGGGAGGGGATCATGCCCTGCTTCTAAAAGGCGTCAAAGAAAAAATCTTTCCTTTAGGCGATACATTAAGAGTCTATCCGGGTCATGGACCGGTCACCACCATCGGAAGAGAGCGGAAGACCAATCCCTTTTTCAGATAAAACAGACAGACCACCACACTCTCCGTCCGCTCACTTATTTCACAAGCATTACCGGACACGGGGCCAGGATACCGACCTTGTAACTAATGGTCCCCCATCCCTGGGCCCGGTCCTCCACATCAACTTTGTGCGATTTCATCACGATGAGATCGATTTTCCTCTCCTCCACAAACCTGAGGAGTTCCTGTGCTCTGTTCCCGTACAGGACCTCCGGCATTATCTCGACCCGGGGATCCTGTAATTGAACGATCATGCGGTGTAGATCTTTAACGGCCTTCTTTTCCAGCTTTTTGTAAAAGTCTGCAAATTCTTCGAAGGTGGCATTGGCAATGATTTCTATCACATGAATCAGACTGATCTTCCCGTTGTCCATGGCGCCGAGTTTGACGGCGATATCCAGGGCATGGGTATCTTCGCCTGAAAAATCCGTAGGTACCAGAACGTTTTTAAACATTGCTTCATCTCCTGATCTCGATTTCATCTTGGTTGACCAAAATCTTCAGACGCGTTGAGGTGCACCCAATTGAAGAACCCTGTAGCCCCGACAGGTCGGGATCTACGCTTCGCTCCGACAAGCAGCGGGGAATGCGCTCGCTGAGCATTTTCAAAGAAGGCATTCCTAATGATACTGCACAAAAAACATCAAGACCGGATTAAGGATCTTAACCATGTCAAAATCTCAATGTAAAGGGATTAAAAACGAATTTCAACGGAAAAACCCATAGGGATCAGCCAATGAGGCGTCTTAACATCTTAAACATTCCCTCCACCTTTTCCTGCTCCAGAGCGCTCGACAAGCGCTTTTCCTTTTGATGACCGGTCATCAGCCCCTTCACCAACGCTGACACCGACATGGCAACAATCACTGTCACCCCTACAAAATAGAACATGACCAAAGTGACCCCGGCAGGCGAACCAATTTCCGAGAGAACAGCAGAATGACGGCAGTGCTCATCCACGCCAAAAACAGAGCGAATACTGCAAACCTGCAAAACAGTGGAAGCAGGTATAATCTGGTTTACTCTGCGTTGACGCGATGGCTCTCCGAATGCTGAAACACCCCTTTGGGAATGCGGTCCACCAGAACCGGAAAGTGCTCTCGGGTCAATCCGAGTTGGCGGAGGCGTCCCGTTAAACGGTCCGTATTGATTCGATCCAATTCCTGGCCCATCTGGAACCGGCCCATCAACAGGTCTGCGAGGTAGACCAAGGTGGTTAGATCCGGATCAACTCGGGCATTTTCAGGTTCGTGGTGATGGCGGATGACATCGGCCAAAGTCTGGGG
>JAWLET010000107.1:0-8366 GCA_041685955.1 Desulfobacteraceae bacterium
ATGTCAACAAATTTGAACCGGTGGATCTCAAAGACCTTAAAACCCGGTACCCTGATCTGCGCATGCGTCATCTAATGGTGGACACGTCCTCGGATCTGACCCATGAATGGGTGGTGATCGCCAATGATGAATGCTGAGCAGGAATCCGGGAATTTGAAATCCCGATTGCATGGATTGAAGCACAGGATTCTGGCGGCCAGAGGAGAGATTCAAGCTGACCTTGTGCTCAAAGGGGGAAGGGTGGTCAATCTGTTTTCCGGAGAGATCCAGGAAACTGATGTTGCCATATATGATAATATTATTGTTGGGTTAGGGACAGAATATAATGGGACACATGAAGTTAACGTCAGGGATAAGTGGCTGGCCCCGGGTCTGATTGACGGGCATATTCATATAGAGAGCAGCATGCTGGTCCCCTCGGCGCTTGCCCAAGCCCTTTTGAGGCATGGGACCACGGCCATTGTGTGTGATCCCCATGAGATTGCCAATGTCATGGGTCTTGAGGGGATCCGCTTTATGCTTGAACAGAGCCGCCATATTCCATTTGATATTTTTTTCATGGCCCCCTCCTGTGTGCCGGCCACCCATCTGGAGACAGCCGGGGCCGAACTTAATGCCGCTGATCTGGCTCCGCTCAAGGAGGAATCATCTGTTTTGGGGCTGGCCGAGATGATGAACTTCCCCGGATTACTGGCTGCTGATCCAGGGGTTCTTGAGAAGATCGTTCTATTCAGGGATCGTGTTTTGGATGGCCACTGCCCCTTGTTGACGGGCCAGGATCTTCAGGCCTATCTGACCCCGGGCATTTCCTCGGATCATGAATCTTCAAGACCTGAGGAAGCCCTGGAAAAGGTTCGAAGCGGCCTGATGCTGATGATTCGTGAAGGCACTTCTGCAAAAAACCTGGACGCGCTGCTTCCGGTTGTAAATGAGCAAAACGCCCATCGCTTCTGTTTTGTCTCCGATGACCTGCACGCAGAGGATATTGAGCGACGGGGACATCTGGATTTTGTGATCAGAAAATCAATAGCCTCGGGCCTTGATCCGGTCACCGCCATACGACTGGCCACCCTGAACCCGGCACACTATTTTGGTCTGAAATATCGGGGGGCGATCGCTCCCGGGTATATGGCGGATATTGTGGTCTTGGACGATCTGGACCGGTTTGAGGTGAATTCGGTGTATAAAAAGGGTCAGCTTGTGGTGAATGACGAAAAACTGATCGATTTTCCTGACAATGAAAGCCAAACAATTAAGTCCATAGAAAAAGGACCGCTCAAGATTGCCGGTTTCAGTGCCGATTCCCTCAAAATCAAACATCCCCCCCAAAAGACGGGATCTCCGACCGGGACCAAGGCCCGGATCATTGAATTGGTCCCGGGTCAGATCTTCACCCACATGCGCCATGAGACGGTCAAGTCCTCGCACGGGTGGGTTGAGGGAGATATTTCCTCTGATCTGCTGAAACTGTGTGTGGTGGAAAGGCACCATGACACCGGTAATGTGGGGGTGGGACTGGTCCGCGGGTTCGGTATCAAAGCGGGTGCCTTGGCATCGTCTGTGGCCCACGACTCCCATAACGTCATCGCAGTGGGGGTCACTGATGAAGCCATTGCCAGGGCGGTAACGGTGGTCCGGGATATGGGCGGTGGACTAACCGTGGTCCGGGATGATGAGGTGTTGGCCAGTGTACAACTGGAAGTGGCGGGTCTGATGACCCAAAAACCGCTCAGTCTGCTTACAGAAGAGTTGAAGGCGCTCAAACAGGCTGCTTTACAATTGGGCTGCCGGGTGCAAGACCCTTTTATGACCCTTTCATTTTTGGCCCTCCCGGTGATCCCCGAGATCAAAGTGACCGATAAGGGCGTGGTGGACGTCAACAGGTTTGAAGTGGTGCCTCTGTTTCTATCCTGATACCAAAGGGACTTTTTGAGTGAGGCCTGCATGGAATGATTTGCCCCCGGTAAGGTCGGGGTGGAATCAAAAGAGATGGGGTGATATGTCCTCTTCAGTAGGCATTATCTATAAACACCATTATGAACCGGCAAGGGTAGAGGCTGAAAATCTCCGAAAGTGGCTGAAGGAGAAAGGTCTTGATGTGTATTTGGAAGAGATGGGGCCGGTAGCCTTGTCGGATGGAAATCTTGAAGAGTCCTCGGATATCCCCAGACATGTGAACTGGGTGGTGGTGTTGGGGGGGGATGGGACCATGCTGGGGGCGGCTCGCAGAGTAGGCCGATACGGGGTCCCCATCTTGGGCGTTAATCTGGGCGGATTGGGATTCCTCACAGGAATACCTCTGGAGCGTCTTTATCCGGTGATAGAAACCATGATCCGGGGAGGACTCCAGGTAGAGAAAAGGGGGATGCTTGAAACCCGGATTTTTCGACATTCAGATCATTCAACACCAGGAGAACTCATACTTCGCTTTCAGGTCTTAAACGATGTGGTGATCAACAAGAGCACCCTGGCCCGAATCATTGACCTCAATGTAACCGTTGATCAGGAATTTCTCACCACCTTCAGGGCGGACGGCCTCATCATATCCACCCCCACCGGGTCGACCGCCTACAATCTGGCTGCCGGGGGTCCCATTCTGTATCCCACGATCGAGACGTTCATCCTCACCCCCATCTGCCCCTTTACATTGACCAACCGGCCGCTCATTGTGCCGGACAGCGCCACACTCGGGATCACCATGGGGGGAGAGCGGGAAGATACGGTGACCTTGACGTTTGACGGCCAAGTAGGCTTTGAGCTTCAGGACAGGGATCTGGTGGAAATCAGAAAATCCAATGAGATCATCAAATTACTGAGGCCTGATGATCAGAGCTACTTTAAAATTCTCAGGACCAAGCTCATGTGGGGCGGGGCAACCCACAGTATCCATGACTGATTCACCTCCTGTTGACAGCAATAAGCAAATTTTCCGCGTGGACCGTGAAGAGATCGGATATCTTAGATTTACCCTTGAATCCTACGACGGAATGGCAGTGGTATCCACCCTTGACCCCCATGCGGCACTGATTGAGATTCTGATTGCGCCGGGATGCGAGGAGAGGGTTATGGCGTTACTGGAAGCCCTGAGGAAAGAGGATCAGGGCGTGAGGATAGAGGAAGTTCCTTGGATGGGTTCTTTCAGCCGTTTATCGCCGGGGATTTCCTCTGAAACCTGATACAGGATGTATCTGGAGTTGTTTTGGCAAGGCGTTTTTATATAAAGACCATGGGCTGTCAAATGAATGAGTATGACTCGGATCTTGTGGCCCAGTCATTGATACGAAACGGGTTTTCACCTGTGGACAATCCCGAACAGGCCGACCTCATTGTGCTCAATACCTGTGTGGTGCGGGCCAAGCCCGAGCAGAAGGCATTCAGTTTCCTGGGCCGGATGGCCGCGTTAAAGAAGCGGAATGCAAGGCTTTGCCTCGGTGTTATGGGATGTCTTGCCCAGAAAGAAGGCAAGCGTCTCATCAAAAGATTCCCCTATGTGGATTTTGTTCTCGGGCCCAGAGAACTGGGGCGGGTTCAAGACATTTTTAGCAGCGGAAAAGGCCCCCCCCAAAAGGTGGTGGCCACAGATCTTACCCCCCCACCTCCTCACCCCGTGATCTGTTCAGGATATTTCAACAAACGGGTGACCGGATTTATCTCCATCATGGAGGGATGTGACAACTTCTGTAGTTATTGTGTGGTGCCCTATGTTCGGGGGAGAGAGGCCTCAAGGTCCCCGGAGAAAATTCTCTCTGAGGCAAAAGATCTTCGATCCCAGGGGATCAGGGAAATCACTCTGCTGGGACAGAATGTGAACTCCTACCAATGGGGAAATGAGAACCGGTGGGATTTTACCACACTGCTCCATGAAATCAGCCGGATTGAGGGCCTTTTAAGACTCCGTTTCACCACCTCCCATCCCAAGGATCTCTCTGATGATCTTATCCGGTGCCTGGCAGAAATCCAAAACCTCTGTCCCCACATTCACCTCCCGTTTCAGGCCGGTTCAAACAGAATCCTTGAACGAATGCGACGGGGGTACACCCGGGAATATTATCTCGCATTAATCCGAAAATTGAGAGAGGCGATACCCCATATTGCTATTACCAGTGATGTTATGGTAGGATTCCCCGGCGAGACTGATGAGGATTT
This sequence comes from Desulfobacteraceae bacterium, assembly GCA_041685955.1. Classification (GTDB taxonomy): domain Bacteria; phylum Desulfobacterota; class DSM-4660; order Desulfatiglandales; family Desulfatiglandaceae; genus JAIPDZ01. The sequence continues at coordinate 4,147 of JAWLET010000107.1, forward strand.
CCATTCGACATTGGATCTGATTGAGCGCGTCCGTTTCGATTCCCTGTTTTCCTTTAAGTACTCCGACAGGAAGGGCACCAAAGCGGAGAACATGGGCAATAAGCTCCAGGAGGCGGAAAAGGGCGCCAGGCTCGCCACCCTTCAAAACATACAAAAGCGGATCACGCTTCAAAAAAACAGATGCCTGATAGGGAAAAGGGTCCAGGTTCTGGTGGAAGGTGTCAGTAAAAAGGGGGAACTTACCGGCCGTACCATGACAAACAAGATCGTAAATTTAAAAGGTGATATCAGGAGCATAGGGTATCTTATTAATGTGAAGATTGAAAGTGTTACACCCAATTCACTCTGGGGTCAGCCGGTGAATGGAGCATCTCGGTTTGAGGGCCGATAGCAGACCCGCAACCCCAATGGGAACAGGGGAAAGCCAGACATGACGGAAAACGAGCACATCAATTATAGTGATGAGTTTATCCTTGTGGTGGATGATGAGGAGTCCATCCGGGAGATTACCGTGGAGATGCTCACCAAACTGGGGATGCGCGCTGAAGCCGTTGAAAGTGGTGACAAGGCACTGGAATTACTTAAGGAAAAATCGTACACTTTCCTACTCTCCGATATCAAGATGCCCGGAATGGATGGTCTGGAGTTGATCAGCGGTGTAAAAGGGGAACATCCGGAGGTCTGTGCCATTGCCATGACCGGGTATTCCAAGGAATATAGTTATGTGGACGTGGTGAACAGCGGGGCCACGGATTTTATAAACAAACCTTTTCGGGTTGAAGAATTGGTGGCCAAAATCAGAAGGGCCATTATTGAACGAAATATCCGGCAGGAACTTAACCGGTTGTCCATCACGGATTCTCTCACAGACCTGTACAACCAGAGACATTTTTATGATTGTCTGCGCAAGGAGATGCTGAGGGCCAACAGGCAGCATAGCGGGCTGGCCGTGATCTTGATCGATCTGGACGAATTTAAGAGCTACAACGACAGATATGGACACCTGGCCGGTGACAAAGTACTTCAGCAGGTGGGAAAAGCCATAAACAAAAACGTGAGACAAGGTGTAGATTCGGGGTTTCGTTACGGCGGAGACGAATTTGCGGTGCTTTTGATCGATGCCACCGAGGAGAGCGCCAAGATGATGTCAGAGCGAATCGTCAACAGTATCAAGGCGGAATGCGACATCAGTGCCAGCGCCGGATACGCGGTTTTATCCGAGGATGTGGATATGGAGCCATTTATCGATAAGGCTGACAGGCAGCTTTATCAGCAAAAAGCAGCAAAAAACAATGTCTGATAATATATATTATGTAAACTTAAAATAGTTATTGACACCGTACACGCTGTTTAGTATAAGAACGTGATTAATAAATGGAGGGCTTGCAGAATGGGTTCTGTTGTAAAGAAACGAAGAAAAAAGATTACCAAACACAAATACCGAAAGCTTCGCAAAAAGATGCGTCACAAAAATAAATAGATTTTCATTCCCCATTTGGTAGATCAAAAAAGGCAGCCTTTCACGGGCTGCCTTTTTATATCCTGTTCCTGATGGATTTGATTATCTGCTCGAGTCGTACCAGCCGCCGCCCGTCTTTCTGCCCAGCCTATTGGCACGAATCATGGTTTTCAGGAGGTTTGGAGAGACCCACTTGGACTCTTTGTTTAGTTCTTTGTAAAAATATTCCGTTACAAAATAACAAATATCGATTCCGGTCAGGTCCATCAACTCAAAGGGTCCCATAGGATAATTCAATCCGTTCTTGACTGCGATATCCACGTCTTCAATACTGGCGATCCCCTCCTCGACGATTTTTATGGCCTCCAGCATGTGCGGGATCATGATCCGGTTTACAATGAACCCTGGTGAGTCCTTCTTGACCTCCACCGTTGTTTTTCCCATCTTTTGGGCCAGTGCGGAAGTGGCTGCTACGGTTTCATCACTGGTGGAATATCCTCGAATGACCTCCACCAGTTTCATAAGCGGAACCGGATTGAAAAAATGCATCCCACAGACCTTATCCGGCCGCTTGGTGGCGGCAGCTATTTCCGTGAGAGACATGGATGATGTGTTGGAAGCCAAAATGACCTCGGGTCCGCATAGGTCGTCGAGTTCTTTAAACACACTCCTTTTCAACTCCAGGTCTTCGATAACCGCCTCGATGACAAAGTCCACATCCCTGAGCTGGGCCATGTCGGTAGTGCCTTTGATCCGCCCCAGTATGGCATCCTTTTCCTCGGCCTTGAGCTTTCCCTTATCCACGCCCTTGGACAGAAAGCCATCAATGCTTTTCATCCCGCGCTCTACGAATTCATCCTTGATATCTCGCATCACAACATCACACCCGATTTGAGCGGCCATTTGAGCGATGCCATTTCCCATGGCGCCGGCCCCCACTACGCCAACTTTCTTGATATCCATACTACCTCCTTGTTTGAAAATAATAAGTTTTAATCTGACAATTGAACTATTGGTTCTAACTTGCTGATATAGAAAATATTGTCATCCACTTTTTTTAAGCCGATTCAACGCTGGTCACTTCTGGAACATTCTGTTTGAGAATCTTTTCGATTCCCATTTTGAGGGTCATCTGAGACATGGGACAGCCGCCGCATGCCCCTGTCAATTTGACTTTGACGAGACCATCTTCCCCCACGTCCACAAGCTCCACATCCCCGCCATCGGCCTGCAGCGAAGGCCTTACCTTCTGTAGCGCACTTTCAACTTTATCCCTGATTGTCATCATCACTCTCCTTAATTTCACAGTTTGTTGTCAACATCCCACCGCCGATGCGATGTTATACCAAATTAGCACATCCGCCTTGACATTTCTACCCAAAAACGAGCTTTACCCGTCTATCCAGGTAACTACGCAATCCCGATGAGGTTTCCGGGGACCATCCCATACTCTCATGCCATACCACATCGGATTCCATACAGAGATACAGACCGAGAGATGAGTACCATTTTTCCAAATTTTCTCTTATAAAGTGATACAGTTCCGTCCGAATGGGCCTGAAATATCGCATTTTTCCATCCAGCCCACGAATGAACTCTCCATTAAGGATCTCTGTTTTGGGGTGACGCTTTTGAATAATTTGTTTGAGCTGGGGCATGAACCGCAACGACCCCAGGCTGATCCATATGATTCCCTTGGGGTCGATATACCGGTCCAAGAGTTCAATGGTCCGTAGGTATTCCGCTTTCCATCCGGAATGAGGGATTAACGGATCGAAATGAAACCCCAGGACAAACCCTTCAGACTGGAGCTGTTGCGCTTTTTGCAGTCTTTTTCGTATGCTGATAGCCCCTTTTTCTTCTTTTGCAGCGATATACGGACTGTTGAGAGACCATGAAACCACGATCCGGTCCCTGTAGGGTGCGGATACCAACCCGTTCACAGCCCCTGTCTTGGTTTTGAGTTCCAGTATCACATTTTTTCGCTGTGAAAAGGAGGGAAGCAGAAAATCAGTCCAGCGCATTATCGGATCTAAGGCAAGGCTGTCTGTAAATTCACCGGTCCCGATTCTAAACACCCTATCCGGATTTGCATCAATATAGTTGAGCACATGCTCCAGTTCTTTCCGGATGTTTACAAATACCCGCAAATGCGGCTGATTGAAGTAGGATTGAAGGATGCAGTAACTGCAGTCAAGCGGACAGTTGGTGCCGATATTCAGGATCTGATACCCACAACAGATATACGCCTTGGTACCTGGACACGGTTTTAAGAACTCGCCTTTATATTCAAGCAGGTGCAGGATCTCTTTACCCGGATCAAAGTCCCCTCCCCGCTCTGTCTTTTCTTCTGGATGCTCCGTGATGATCAGGCCATTTTGCGGAAGTCTTTGACATACCTCCTGCACATAGGCGTTCGAAGATGCATCATGCTCTACAATCACCTGTTTGATATTCCACCCAAAGGCCATCATTTCATTTTCCACGGGAAATTGAGGTCATCAAGCCCCTTAAGTTCATTCAAATATCTAATCTTGTCTTTAAGTTGCACTCCATTATTAAATGAAATGGTTAACGTTAGACGGGATGCTTCGAAATTCGGGGGAGCGGTGATTTGCACTCCCTTCGGGACCTGAAGCGAAGATACCTTTTTTTTGAATATTTGCTCGGCCTTCTTCACTGTGGGTAAGCGTTTGCATCGCAGGTGGTTGAGGATGGCCTTAGCCTTCTGGGGATTGTTCATATGCGGATCCGAAATCAT
>JAWLET010000108.1:0-8357 GCA_041685955.1 Desulfobacteraceae bacterium
GAATCTCTGGGCATATCGGAACGGATGCTCAGATACAAGCTCAAAAAATACGGGTTGAAGGTGTAAATCCCAAGGCGATTCGGTGAAAGATGCCGAGGATCTGCTGAAGATGCACATCAGTCAAATTGCCGAGGGCATACTGTCTGTGATAACAAAACACCCGTGGGCAATTCAGGCCCCGTCAATCCGTGCCTTCCTCCATCTGTCCACCCACTTTGAATCGGGATACTTCGTTTTGAAGGTCTGAGGCGGCGGTGTTGAGGTATTGGGCGGTGAGTTTGAATTCCCGTATGGACTCCAGGGTATTCTGGGTCAGGGTATTCAACTGGGCCATGGTTTCACTAATTTGGCCGGCGCTGAGGGACTGAGTTTCCATGCCTTGGTTTACGGATTCAAAACGAGGCGTCAGTGTACGGACGCTCTCCATGATGCCGTCCAGCTGTCTGCCCATCTCATTGATCTTATGCACAGCGTTACCCACATCTTGGGAAAAGTTTTCCATCTCAGTGGCCCCGATGGAAACCGATTTCTCCATTCTGTTGATCATCTCTTCGATGTCCAATACGGCCACTGAGGTCTGATCCGCCAATCGTCGGATTTCATCCGCAACCACTGAGAACCCCATTCCGTATTCTCCAGCCTTTTCCGCCTCAATGGCTGCGTTCAGGGAAAGGAGGTTGGTCTGATCCGCCACTTTGGTAATGGTGGTGACAATGGAGCTGATGGCCCCGCTGTTTTCTTTGATCTCCTCAAATTGGTCGGAGATGGACGTGGTTCCCTTCAATACCCCCTGCATGGTGGTCTCCATCTCAGAGAGCCCTTTTTGGCCCGACCCCGCCAGGGTAGCCGTTTTTGATGCTGCTGTAGTGACTTCATTCATGGTCTCGGCTAAAGAATCGGCGGTCTGGGAGATCTGTTTGGAAGAAACACTGACCTGGTGGGCCGAGGTGGCCTGATCGCTGATATTGGCCTCAAGATGGCTGGACGAGGTGGATATTTCATTGGATGAGGTGGCTACTTGATTTCCCGCCTGCTGGACCTGGGCCAGCAGGGCGTTCAACTTTGTGGTCATTTCCTCGAAGGTGACCAATAATTGGCCGGTTTCGTCTTTATGAGATCCGGCGGTATCTTTTATTAGGGCCAGGGACCGGGAGGAATCCTGGAGATTTCCTTGTGCAATCTGCCGGGCCACTCCGGTGAGCCTGGCGATGGGGTTGCACACCCGCCTGACCATGAAAAGGGCCACCAGAAAGAAAAGGATGAGCTGAACTGAAATGACCACAATGGAGGTGACCAAAATGACATTACGCAGGTGGTTGAGGTCGGCATAAAGCTCTTTGTGGGGGGATAGAATGCCTACCGCAAACCCGGTTCCGGTCCCTGTGTAAAAAAAGGAAAAATCAGCTTTGTCGATTTGAATTTGCTTTGCAGTAACCTTGTCGGGCTGTACATCAAGTGTTTCCACCGCCGTTCCCCAGCCCAGATCAGAGATCCCATGGAGCACTCTGTCCGGATCAGCAGGGTAGGCGATCAGCAGGCCGCTCGATAGATCCACTGCAAATGGACGTGAATTGGGGGTAATGGTCATTCTGGCCACCATATCCTTTAAATCTTCCAGGCTCAGATCCACGGTGGCCATCCCGATGATACCTTTCTTGGGATCGTTCATCAATGCATCTACCGTTATCATGAGGGCCTCGGTTGCCGCTTCATCCATGTAGGGCTCTGTCCAATAGGTGCGCCGGGGTCGTTTCCTTGATCGGTCCCCTTGTTTGGGAATTGCCAGGCGGTACCAGTCCTGATTGTGATAGTCGTATGCAGACGTGTTGAGGTCCCATGTGAAATGAACTTGGTTGTTTTCCCGGTACACGTAGGGACCGTAACGGCGTTTATCCAGAATCACAAAGGGCTCGTACCACAGACCGCCGCCCACGGCTTCGGGCAGCTTTTTGAAGTTATTGCGGAGATAGGTCTTAATGGCCGGCGTGATATCCGATCCTGTTTGCGTATGAATGGCGAAAAAAGCCTCACCCGCGGTAGCCAGGTCCTCTGCGTTTTTCTCCATCAACCGCATGGTGGACTCGATTTGCCGGGCGTTTTTGTCGATGAGGAGTTTGATGTGATTCCGGGTTTCGGTTCGCAGATCGCTGCCGATGAGGTGTGCGCTGTAGATCAATACCACGTATCCCAGAAGCGAGCACAGGGTGATGATGCCCACCATGAGGAGCATATTCTGCTTTAGCGCAAAGTTCATATCCCGTTCTCCTCGGGGTCGCTGTCCGCGCCTCAGCAAGCCTTCAGCGCAACTCCGGCCAAAAGGCCGGATCCTGTGGCCCTGCAGTTATGCGGCGCCGACCCTGAAAAAGAGATCTTCTGCCTGAAAGGAGCTTCGGACAAAGGGCCCTGCGGCCACGGCTTTAAACCCCATATCATATGCAGTCTGCTCCCAGTGAAAGAATTCATCCGGGGGCACATATCGGAGGACCGGATGATGATCCCCGGACGGCGCCAAATACTGGCCCAGGGTCAGGGCACCACATCCTGCCTCCCGAAGGTCATTGAACACGGTCCTCAGTTCTGAGCCGGTTTCTCCCAAACCCAGCATCAATCCGGATTTGGTGATCATTCCGGGATGGATGGATTTCACAGAACGAAGCAGAGCCAGGGACCGCTGGTAATCCGCCCCGGGCCTGACCTCCTGATACAGCCGGGGAATGGTTTCCAGATTGTGATTGAGCACGTTCGGGGAGACGTCTGTAACGGCTTTGAGGGCATCTGTGGATCCCCTGAAGTCCGGGATGAGGACCTCTACGCGAGTCGCAGGATTTTTGGCCTTAATGGAGACAATGGTTTTGGCGAAATGGGCGGCACCCCCGTCCGGCAGGTCATCTCGGGTGACCGAGGTGACCACTGCATAGCTGAGCCCGAGCGCTTTGACCGCTTCGGCGACCTTCTCGGGCTCTTCCGTATTCGGCGGATGGGGTTTGCCGTGAGCCACAGCACAGAACCTGCAATTCCGGGTACAGAGCCCCCCCAGGATCATGAAGGTGGCCGTCCCCCGGGCGAAACATTCCCCCAGATTGGGACACCGGGCCTGCTCGCAGACCGTTTCCAGACGGCATTCCTTGAGAAGTTTGACCACTTTGTCATAGTCCCGGCCCGTGGAAAGTCGTTTGGTCAGCCAGGAGGGTTTTTTGAGTGGAATATTTTGGGCTGGCGGCTCCATCATTCAGTGCATGCCTTTTGGGTTCAAAATGTTATTATCCCACATGACCCACCGAGAATGCCAGCAAAAACTGGCCCGCATAGTAAAGGGGGAGTCCCAGGAAGCGATTGAGGGTCCCCTTTTTGATGAACCGGTCCCGGGCCACGAAAATGTCTGAGGCATAGAAGGCCAGGGCCCCTGAAAAAACCATGCCGCGGGCAGTGAGGGAGAGGCCGGGGTCCCCGAATATGGTAAAGGCCCCCACCGCCATGACCGAGATAACCCCCACATAGGCCACAACCGGGCCTTTCATGGGGCCCAGATGGGGACTGAGCCACAGATATATGCATCCACTGACCATGAAGAACAGAGCGGCCCCGATCCAGGTCCATGAATTGAAGCAGGAGAGATGGAAAAAGGCGATGATATAGAAAATATGGCCCACCAAAAAGGCTACCAACCCCATCAGGAACATCTTCGGCAAGGTTAGACACACATCCCCCCCAAGGCAAAACAGCAAACCGAGGAGGAGAAAGTGATAATAAGCCGGATGGGGATGGGCCTGGACCAGGGCGGTCAACACAAAGAGCATGGAAAGGGAGGTCTTGGCGGGCACCAGTCCCTTTCGATTCTCTGTTGATTCAAAGTAAAGCAGGACCGGGAGGAGGATGCCCGCCAAAATGAGGATGCCGAAATGTAGGATCATAAACAGGTTGCCCTCCGGTTTTTGTTACGTTACCGAGCCGCCAAGACGGAGATTAGCCTACCCAATATGCCGATTCCTTTCAAGTACAATATGGCTTGTCTCGGCCCGTAGGGGCGTCCCATAGGACCAGAAGGATTTCCCAATTAACGGTTGCCAATCCCGTAGGGGATATGAGAAAATAATTTTTTTGGGGGATTCTCGGTTGTTATGCCCCAGGTCTTACGAGAAATGAAAGGGAAGTGGTTAGAATGACACAAATACAAAGAGCACGTGCCGGGAAGGTAACCCCGGAGATGAAAACAGTAGCGGAACAAGAAGGGGTGGATGCCCTCTGGCTGAGGGATCAGGTGGCGGCAGGCCGTGTGGTTATCCCCGTAAACCGCTCTGGCGGCCGGGCCGCTCCCTGCGGTATAGGGGAAGGTCTTTTCGTAAAAGTCAATGCCAATATCGGGACGTCATCGGATCGGGCCGATTTGGATGAAGAACTGGAAAAACTGAAGGCATCCATTGCCGCAGGTACGGACACGGTCATGGATCTGTCTACCGGCAACAATATCAGCGCATCACTTCAGGCGGTCTTGCGGGAATCCACTGTACCGGTGGGCACGGTCCCCATCTATCAGGCGGTGGTAGAAGCCGTGGAATCCCACGGGGGACTCATCAAGCTGGGTGTGGATAAAATCTTTGAGGTTATTGAACAACAGGCCGCCCAAGGGGTTGATTTTATCACCGTACATTGCGGGCTCACCCGGGCGGCCCTGGAAATGTTGAAATATGAAGGACGGATTACGGACATCGTGAGCCGGGGCGGGGCCTTTCTGACCACATGGATGCTGCACCATGACGAGGAGAACCCCCTATATGCCCATTATGACCGATTGCTGGAAATTGCCCGGAGATATGATGTCACCCTCAGCCTGGGAGACGGATTGAGACCCGGTTGCCTGGCGGATGCCACTGACCGGGCCCAGATACACGAACTCATGACATTGGGACATTTGACCCAACTGGCCTGGGAACAGGATGTGCAGGTGATGATCGAAGGCCCCGGACATGTACCCATCGACCAGATCGAGGCCAATATCCTGCTGCAAAAGCGGTTGTGTCATGGGGCCCCCTTTTATGTGCTGGGTCCCCTGGTTACGGATATTGCCACAGGATACGACCATGTGGCCTGTGCCATCGGCGGGGCCCTGGCCGGGGCTGCAGGGGCTGATTTTTTGTGCTATGTCACCCCGGCCGAGCACCTCTGCCTGCCGGATGTGGAGGACGTGAGAGAAGGGGTGGTAGTGACCAAGATTGCCGCTCATGCGGCTGACATTGCCAGAGGAAATCAAAGGGCCCTTGAAAGAGATCGCCAGATGGCCATGGCCAGAAAAAACTTGAACTGGCAGGCCCAGATGGACCTGTGTATTGACCCGGTCAAGGCCAGGAAATACCGGGAAAAGAGCCCGCCCGCCGAGAACGACGTGTGTACCATGTGCGGTAAGTATTGCGCCATAAAACAGGTCAAGGAATACTTTCGGGACTGATGATCATTTTCCCAGACAGAACTGACTGAACACGGCATCCAGGACCTGGTCTGGGGAGGTCTCTCCTGTAATTTCACCCAAGGCGTCAAGCCCGGTCTTCAATTCCAGGGCCACAATCTCCACGGGGGCGTCCTGCGCTGTGTTTTCTTTTGCCGCTTGAAAGGCCAGGGATGCATCGGCTAAGGCCCTTCGGTGTCTGAGGTTGGGAACTGCTTCGGAAGATGGCGGGCCTGCCGCTTCTCCGGTAATGAGTTGTGCCACCGCTTTTTTCAGTGCTTCGATTCCCTGACCGGTGAGTGCGGAGATTTCAACCACATGTGGAAAGGCGGCAAATATTCGGGATGTATCCTTTGGGGATAACCTTGACGGAAGGTCGATCTTGTTGACCACCACCAGTGCAAGCATTCCCTGGGCCTGCCGTATGATTTCAAGATCCTCATGGTCCAGGGGACGGCTCCGGTCGATGACGATCAAGACCAGGTCAGCTTCGCTCATTTTCTGGCGGGTCAACTGAATGCCCACCTTTTCCACCTCGTCAAAGACAGCTCTGAACCCTGCCGTGTCCATCAGTTTGAGGGGAATTCCGCCGACATTTATGGCGGATTCAATGATGTCCCTGGTGGTTCCGGGCACAGGGGTTACAATGGCCCGGTCTTCGTTCAACAGACAGTTGAGGAGGCTTGATTTCCCTGCATTGACCCGGCCCACGATGACCGTGCTGATACCCTCCACCCAGATTCTGCCTGCATGGGCCGCTATCAGTTCTTCGATGGGGTCGATGAGATCGTGTGCAATGGCTTCTGCCCCGGTCTGGCGGGAAAACCGGTCGCTTTCCTCTTCCGGGAAGTCGATGGCCACTTCCGCATGGGCAAGTATTTCTATGGCCTTCTGACGCAGGCCTTCAATCTGTCGTTTGAATGTGCCGCTGATTTGCCGGGAGGCCACCACCAGCCCTTTTTCAGACCTGGCATTGATGAGATCCACCACCGCCTCGGCCTGGGTCAGGTCGATTCGGTTGTTCAGGAAGGCCCGCAGGGTAAATTCTCCGGGCCGCGCCGGTCTCGCCCCCTGATCCAGCAGGATCTCCAGAATCTTGGAAAGGAGTCTGTAACCGCTGTGGGAGTTGATCTCCACAATGTCTTCGCAGGTATAGGAGTGCGGGGCCCGCATGCAGGATAAGAGCACTTCATCGATAGGATTTCCGGTATGCGGGTCGATGAGGTCCCCCAGGTATAGGCGATGGCTCTCGAATGCAGCGTTTGGACGCCGTGGCCTGAACACGTTTCCTGCGATGTCAAGGGCACATGGGCCGCTGATGCGGACGATGCCGATGCCCCCCTGGCCCACAGGAGTGGCGATGGCCGCTATGGTATCATGATCAAGAGTCATGGCGGGGTCTGCAGGCGTTTGGAGTGAACTAAAGTTCGAAAATGTCTTCGTGACGTTAAACCGTTTGATCCATCAGGGGTAAAGGTGTCAGCGCAGGTTTCAGGTGCCAGTTAAAGAATCCCGTGAATGGAAGCAGAAGCGGGAAACACCGGCCCTGCTGTGGTTTCGGCCACAGGCCTTCGGGCACTTTCAACATTCAGAGAACAAGGTCTGAAATCCGTGGATCCGTTTCACTGTTTTTTGGGAATAATGACCACCTTTTTCATGACTCCCTCACCCCGACCTTTGGTATCCAGCTTTTCATCATCTCGAAGGGCCAGGTGGACGATTCGTCTGTCGTGAGGATTGAGGAGATTGGTGGTCACCGGTTTCTGGATTTTCTTGGCCTTGTCCCCCATTTTCTGGGCCATCTGAACCAGGAAGTCCTGTCGTCGTTGACGATAGTTTTCCGAGTCCACCAGAACGCGGGCGCGCTTCTCAATGGATTTATTGACGATCTTGTTGATGATAAACTGCAGGGCATCCAGGGTTCTCCCCTTACGTCCGATGAGGAGTCCGGATTTATCTCCTTCTATCCTGAGGTTGATGGTCCCGTCGGATCGGTCAGCCGTGACCGTGGTCTCCTCCATGGGGATGAGGGCCAAAATCTTTTCCAGGGCCTCCTTGGCCACCAGAAGGCCTTCTTCATCTTCCGGCGATTCCAGCGCTTCGGGCGGCTCCGGCGTCTTCAGGGTCACCTTGATTTTGGCCTTTCTGCCGCCCACGAGGCCGAAGATTCCCGTGGATCCGGGCTCGATAACTTCGATGTCCATTTCGTCTCTTGATACATTGAATTGGCGGCACGCGGCTTCAATGGCTTCCTCGTCGGTTTTTCCTTGAAATTCATAAATCTGCATGATGGTGTCCTCCATGATTATACCGATTTTTTATAGATTCGATATTGCTGGCCTATGGAAAGGAGGTTGTTGATTAACCAGTAAAGTACCAGACCGGACGGAAAGTTTATAAACATGAACGTGAAAATAATGGGCAAAAACATCATGATTTTGGCCTGGGTCGGGTCTCCGGGCGTGGGGGTCATTTTCTGTTGCAAAAACATGGATGCGCCCATGAGAAGGGTCAGCACCGGTATTCCGTAAGGGGGGCTCATAAACGGGATGGAAAATGGAAAATGAAATAACCGGTCCGGTGCCGAGAGGTCGTTAATCCACAGCATAAAGGGGGCATGTCTTAATTCGATGCAGTTTCCCAAGACCCTGAAAAGAGCGAAAAATACCGGTATCTGAATCACCATGGGGAGGCATCCGCCCATGGGATTGACCTTATAGGTCTTGTACAGGGACATCATTTCCTGATTCAGTTTTTGCTTATCGTTTTTGTATTTCTCCCTGATTTTGGCCATCCTGGGCTGAAGCTTCTGCATCTCTTTCATGGACTTGTAGCTCTTGTGGGTCAGGGGCCAGAACAAGATCTTGACCAGGATGGTAAGCAATATAATGGAAAGGCCGTAATTGTGAATATACTG